>JBDSBL010000237.1:0-4522 GCA_039921625.1 Chitinophagaceae bacterium | reverse complement strand
TGCATTGTATGCGAACGTGGATGATTTTTCCTTTGAGGAAGAAGCTTTGCCCGTAAGTGATCGTACAGAATTAGACCAATGGATATTATCTGAACTAAACTCTCTCGTAAAAAATGTCACTGAAAATTTGGATGACTACGAGCCTACACAGGCAGGTCGCGCAATTGAATTTTTTGTAAATGAACAATTGAGCAATTGGTATGTCAGGCTTTGCCGAAGACGTTTTTGGAAACCTTCCCGCAAGAATGCAGACGGAAATTTTATAGAATCAGAGGTAAAGGATAAATTAGCTGCTTATCAAACTTTATATGAATGCCTGGTTACAGTCAGTAGTTTGATGGCGCCTATTGCCCCGTTTTTTGCCGATTGGTTATATAAAAATTTGAATTCTGTTACGCATAATTCTGATATAGAATCAATCCATCTTTCTGATTTTCCTAAACCGGTAGAATCTTTAATAGATAAGGATCTGGAGGAAAGAATGAAATTGGCCCAGGATATTTCTTCATTGATTCTTTCTCTTCGTAAAAAGGTAAATATCAAAGTAAGGCAACCACTTCAAAAAGTGATAATTCCTACTTCAGGGAAAGCATTTGAAGAAAGAGTGCGCAGGATAGAAGACATCATTAAATCTGAAACAAACATTAAAGAAATCGATTTAATCCCTGCATCAAATGATTTCATTAAAAAGAAAGCCAAGGCAAATTTCAAAACATTAGGTAAAAAATTAGGCGCCAAAATGAAATGGGCAGCTCAACAAATACAATCATTTACAGACAAAGAAATAAGCGAAATTGAAAAAGGAGATTTTTTATTGAATCCTGCTTATCAAAAGAATGGTGAAGAGCCTGTGTACATCAACAATGATGATTTGGAGATTTCTACCAATGAGATTGAGGGATTTGAAATTGCGGTAAAAGGTAATCTTACCGTAGCACTTGACCTGGTTCTTTCTCCAAAATTAGTTGAGGAGGGTTTTGCAAGGGAATTCATCAATCGCATACAAAATATTAGAAAAGAAAGTAATTTCGAACTCACTGATAGAATTTTGATAGAAGTGCAGGAAAAGTCAGATGTGAAAAATATAATTACAAATTTTAAAGAGTATATTTGCGCGGAAATTTTGGCAGATGAGATAGTTTTTCTGCCCGAAATTTCAAATGGAACCAACATCGATGTTAACGATGAAACTATAACTGTTAAAGTAACTCAAAAAGGAAATTAGCATGGCTACTCAAAAAAAGAAAACGGCACCTGTCCAAAAGACAACTGCCCCAAAGAGCAAGACTTTACAATCATCACCTGCGAGTGTAAGTAAAAAAGCTTCAAACGCTAAGATGACAAAGAGCCCTATTAAAAATAAGGCTTCTGTTGCAAAGGTGGCGGTGAAAGCCAAGGCTAAAAATTCCGTTGTAATTTCTAAAAATATTTCAAAAAATAAATCTGCCATTAGTTCCGCGAAGAAAGATTTAAAGGTTGATAAGAACAAAAAAATGAGTAAGCCTGTAAAGCTTGCAAAAGCGACAGGTGTAAAAGCTACAAAAGTATCGATAGATAAAAAACCGGCATTGAAATTGAGTAAAGCAACACCAGTAAATAAGACTAAACCTAAACCTGTACCGGCTAAAACAAAGGGAAAAGCCGTCGTTAAAAATACAGGCCCAAAGAAATTGGCGACTATGAAGAAAACTGAAAATAAAACACAGAAGGAAACGGTTAAAAAGAATAATACAGCAATTGCCACACAAACGATTAACAGTAAAAAGGTAGAAAAGCCTGGTAAAAAAGTAGTAGATAAGCCTGTTAAAAAAGCTGTTTTGGCTAAGACACCTAAAAAAACACTTTCTGAAAAGCCATTAAAAACACTTGTTGCAGAAAAGAAAAAGAGTGTAATTGAACCGGCTAAAATCAAAAGTGCTGCTAGTGCTAAAGTGGTTAAAAAAGAGCCTAAAAAACCGGCAAAACCATTCGTAATGCCTAAAATTAATACGGAAAAATCACGTGAATACAAGCCTAACTTTACGAAGTCTGTTTTAGACCAGGCTCCTGAAGAATATACTGGCCCAACAATGAGGTATAGTGATAATGAGTTAATTGAATTTCGAGAATTGATCACTAAAAAAGTAGAAACAGCTAAAAAAGAGTTGGGTTATCTACAGGGATTGATAACAAGAAAGGATCAATTGGGTGGTGATGAAAATGAGAATAGGTATATGACCATGGAAGATGGTGGATTAAGTATGGAAAGAGAGCAACTTAGCCAGATGGCCAGTCGTCAAATCAATTTTATTGATCATTTGGAAAAAGCTATGATGCGCATTGAGAATAAAACTTATGGTATTTGTCGTGTAACCGGAAAGCTCATTGATAAAGCAAGATTAAGAGCAGTGCCTCATGCGACTTTATCGATTGAAGCAAAAATTGGTAGAGCGAATGCGAATGTTTAAAAATTAAGAATTTAATTTATAAAAAAGAAGAACCTTAACTGGTTCTTTTTTTTTGGGATGAATTGTATTTCTTACCTAATTCAATCTCTAACTTTTATTAAACTGTTGTTCTGATTCTCTCTATTTTACCTGAAACTACCTCTGATACTAACTGCAACAGTTTATCAATTGTTTTTTATGATTATATCGTACATGCCAAATAAAAAATCCAGGCACATTATGTATTTGTAACCTGGATTTTCTCAAAACTGTGCACCTTCGAAAGAACGCGTTTTATTTCTATTATTGTTTAATAATTTTTAACGATTGACCAGAAGGCAAATGAACACTATATATTCCAGCTGCCCAACCGCTCACATCGATTGTATTGATAGCATCTAATTTAAATATCAACATTTTTTTACCTTGCATATCATAAATGGTCGCAAATTTTCCCATGAATGAAACATCAGAAGTGCGAATAGTAAGATTGTTTAATGCAGGTTGAGGAGCCAATGTAACCGTTCCTCCAACACTATTTCTTACAATAGCGACATTGCTGTAAATGCTACCACCATCAGGTTCTGTTATTTTCAAACGATAATAGTTAATACCGGACAGTGGTTGTTCATCATAATAGGTATAACCTGAATTAGCTCCCTTCCCAGGTACTTTTCCTAAATCGTAAAAGCTATTGCCATTGTCACTACGCGTTATTGTGAAAACCGAATGTGGAGTCTCAGTGGAAGTGTTCCAGTCAAGTCGATTGACTTGCGCTGAAGTTTTAGTAGCACTAAATGAAAGCAATCTTAATGGCAAAATTGAACCGGCATCGATGCAATAGTAATTTAGACGATTTATGTTAGTACCATCTCCTAATTCACCATAATTATTAGACCCTGTCAGGCAAATTTTAGTTCGATTGCTCTTAATTATTGCGCTATGATACGCTGTCGAAGCTGCTGCTATATATACCACGTAATTTTCAGTGGTAATTAAAATAGGTACATTTTTATCGCTTTTAGTGCCATCGCCGAGTTGCCCTAAGTAGTTTGTACCCCAGGCCCAAAGGGTGCCGTCGCTTTTAAGTGCATTTGTAAAATAATTCCCGTTTTGTATGCTTATCCAATCGTTGTCGGTTCCTAATCGCGTTGGATCGTATCTGATCCTTTTGTCAGCACCTAAACCAAGCTGACCTAAATTGTTATTACCTAAAACCCAGAGAGATCCATCACTTTTGATAGCTGCAGTGTGTTCTGCGCCGGCGGAAATACTTATACAATCCGGAGTAAAATCTAATTGTGTGAGACGGTTTGTGTAGTATTCGGTAGCGTAGCCTAATTGACCATAAGTATTATCTCCGCAGCCCCAAAAGCTGCCATTGCTTTTAAGAGCAAAGGTGTTATCACTACCAACTGCTATACTCACCCACTTGTTATCTGTTCCCACCTGTAAAGGGTAATTTATTTTATCAATGTCAAGTCCAGCTCGACCACCGACATTACTTCCCCATGACCAAAGCGTGCCGTCGCATTTAAGTCCAATGGTATGAGAATATGCAGCGGCTATGCTTACCCATTTGCTGTCTGTACCTACCTGAACAGGTGTGATTTTATTTATGAAGGTGCCATCTCCAAGCTGACCTGCATCATTGAGCCCCCACGACCAAAGTGTACCATTGCTTTTGAGTGCTATTGTATAAGCGCCGCCACAGGAAACACTTACCCATTTATTGTCTGTCCCTATCTGAGTTGGAGTATGCCTTTCAATAGTGGTACCATCCCCAAGTTGACCATTCGTATTTTTCCCCCATGCCCACAAGGTTCCATCATCTTTTATTGCAGTTGTATGGCTTTCCCCATTTGCTACCTGCAACCAATCTCCGTTACTTGTACGTACTAGAACAGGTGTGATCTTAGTGTCATTAGTTCCATCTCCGAGTTCACCAGCACCGTTTGCACCCCAAGACCAAAAGGTGCCGTCGCTTTTGAGGGCTATAGAATAGGCGGAACCTCCTGCGACGCATACCCAATTATTATCTGCGCCTAGTTGTGCAGGGGTTTTAGTATCGGTTGTGTTACCATTTCCAAGTTGGC
>JBDSBL010000236.1:0-3231 GCA_039921625.1 Chitinophagaceae bacterium | reverse complement strand
GCCACAGATGCCGAAGACTGGACCATCATTAAAGAAGGCACAAATGTATTTGTTGGATACGATTCTTTAGAAACAACCGCTTCTGTGTTACGTTACCGAAAGGTAACATCGAAAGGAAAGGAAGCATATCAATTGGTATTGGACAAAACACCTTTTTATGCCGAAAGCGGCGGACAAGTTGGAGACACCGGCTTATTAAAGTTTGGTACCGATGTAGTGTTCATAATGGATACTAAAAAAGAAAATGATCTGATCATTCATTTTACAGACCGATTGCCAGATTTGATAAAAGGTGAGGTAATGGCAAAAGTAGATAACGAAAAGCGATTGAAAACAGCAGTGCATCACAGTGCCACACATTTGCTGCATGCTGCTTTACGCCTTGTGTTGGGCAATCATGTGGCACAAAAGGGTTCTCTTGTAAATTCCGATTACCTGAGGTTTGATTTTTCTCATTTTGCCAAAATAACTGATGAAGAATTAAAAGAAGTAGAGCGCATCGTCAATGAAAAAATCCGCGAAAACAACCCGGTTGTTATTACTCAAATGAAAAAAGAAGAAGCAGTGCAAACAGGTGCTATGGCTTTATTTGGCGAAAAATATGGCGACACGGTTCGGGTAGTTACTATGGATCCTTCTTACTCAATAGAACTTTGCGGAGGCACACACGTTGCAGCCACAGGGGCGTTGGGGTTTTTTAAAATTACCTCTGAAGGAGCGGTAGCAGCAGGTGTTCGTAGAATAGAAGCATTAAGCGGCGCTGCAGCTGAAACCTACATCAACCAACAAATTGAATTTCTTCGCGGCATACGGGAATTTTTAAAAAATCCGAAAGATATTTTTAAAGCCATTCAATCTCTGAATGATGAAAATGCGGCATTGAAAAAAAGCGTTGAAAAAGCCGAACAAGCGCAGCTACTTATTTTGCGGGATGAACTAATGACCATGGTAGAAGTAATAAATGGGGCATCTTTTATAGGAGCAATAGTAGAAGTAAATAGCGCTGATGCACTCAAGAAATTAGCGTTCGATTTAAAGTCGGTAGTTCCCAATCCTGTTATTGTATTGACGGCGGCCATTGATGGAAAGGCGCAGGTTGTTCTTTTGTTTGATGAAGGTCTGGTGGCTGAAAAATCTTTGGATGCCGGAGCTACCGTTAAACAAAAGATAGCACCGCTTATCAAAGGAGGCGGAGGCGGACAAAAATCGCTGGCTACCGCCGGTGGCCAAAATACAGCTGACCTCCAACAGGTTATAGATGTAGTTCGTCAATTACTATAATAATTTGGACTATTTTTAATAATTGCGAAAGTTTTCGTATTTAAAAACTTATCCTATATTTGAAGTACGAAATTAAACGTAGTTATTAATTACTTCTACTATGAAACAATATTTTTTAAAGACAATTTGCATCGCCTCTTTTGCCCTTATTGGTTTGCCTTCTTTTGCACAAAAAGAAAAAGAGGAAAAGGATATTAAAGTAAAAACCAAAAATGACATCCAACAAATAATCATTACCCGAAAAGGAAATGGAAAGGATAAAACGGTAATTGAGATTGTGGGAGATGACATAAAAATCAATGGAAAGAATATTGGTGACGTGAAAGATGTAACGGTACACCTGAATAAATTAAAAGATATAAATGCGTTGGCAAGTGTCAAAACTTTACAAGGCAAAAATTTCGATTTCAATATGAATAATGGAGGTATCTCATTATTTAGTGAAGATGAAAACAGGGCCATGCTTGGTGTAGTAACGGATGAAGATGAAAAGGGAGCCAAGATCACTTCTGTAACAAGAGAAAGCGCTGCAGAAAAGGCAGGCTTAAAATCGGGCGACATCATTACAAAAATTGACAATAAAAAAATAGTGAATGCGGAAGATGTTTCCGAAGCAGTGCATGAGCATAAGCCAGGAGATAAAATTGCCCTAACCATTTTACGCGGTGGCAAAGAACAAAACATTAAGAGTGAATTAGGCAAATGGAAAGGCCTCAGCTTGGAAGCCTTCAAACCAATACCTCCTATGCCACCAGAAATGTGGAAAGGAATGATGCCACCGGAAGCACCACAGGGCTTTGGTTTTAAAACAAATGGTATGTTTGAAAAAGGCCCTTCTTTAGGCCTCTCCGTTCAGGATACAGAAGATGGAAAAGGAGTAAAAGTGCTGGAAGTAGATGAAGAGGGCAATGCGGCAAAAGGGGGAATAAAGGTAGGAGATGTGATCCTGGCCATTAATGATATTACCGTATCCAATACGGATACGATATCCAGGGCCTTTCGGCAAAACAAAGACAAATCTTCTGTAAAACTATTAGTAATGCGGAATGGCAAAAACCAAACGATAGAGGTACGCCTGCCGCGGAAATTAAAAACAGCGGATCTATAAATATTAGGTAATTACCTTGTTAAAAGCCAGACAATCGTCTGGCTTTTTGTATTTGCTGCAAGGGCAAATAGGCTATTTTTGGCGCTTTCCATTTTAGGAACATCAATCATTGAAAATTACATTTGATAAAATGAAAGTAACCAACGTACTATTTTTAAGTGTCTTATTATTTGCCTGCAACAGTAAAAATAATAATGAGTTTACAGTGGAAGGAACTATTAAAAATCCATCCGGCACTACGCTCTATCTGGAAGAAGCTTCCATCACTAATGCACAGCCACTTGTGGTAGATTCTGCTATTTTGGACAAGGATGGTAAATTTAAATTAACTACACTAAGTAAAGAAGAAAGCTTCTACATTTTACGGTTTAATAATAACCCAAACCCAGTAGCTTCTTTGATCAACGACGATAACCATATAACGGTAACTGCTGATCTTAAATCACCCGAATTTTATACTGTAAAAGGTTCTGACGCCAGTCAATCATTAAAGGATTTTTTGGTGACTACCAATCAACACCTAAACTCTATTTATGGGTTGACAATGAAGATGGATAGTCTTCAAAAATCAAATGCCTCCGACAGTGTTTTATTTCAGTTGCACAATGAACGAATTGCAGAAGGAACTACCATAAAAAATTACGCGGTCAATCTTATTAATAATAGTAAGAGCGCACCGTTGGTCATTTTTGCTTTAGGCAGTTATCAGAGTTATGCATCCGATCCGGTTTTAGGTTTGGAGCCTTTTTCACAACCGCAAATGCTAGATCTTATTAAAAACGCATCTAACAAGTTTCCAAAGCACCAAGGCCTTGCTGATGTTGCTAAAAGCCTTCAGACTG
>JBDSBL010000235.1:0-4932 GCA_039921625.1 Chitinophagaceae bacterium | reverse complement strand
CTTTTACTATTTCTTTTTCTGCTAAAGGCTGGTCCAAAGCAATTTCATCACCTGATAATTCTTTTATTTCAAATAGAGGCCCGGTCGTATGTTCATCTGTTGTAAATACCATTGCCCCATCGCCTTTTAATGAGTTGGTTTTACCTGCGTAAACTTCATTTATTTCTTGAGCTGGCAGCGTAGATGATGCCGCAGGTGCTGCTTCCTTTTTATCATCTTGAAATGAATAGTCTTCTTCAACCACTTTCCGATCCGGCATTCTGAATGTTGGATTAAATTGCCAAATAAGATAACTGGCACCAACCACTAACAATAGGGCCGCAGTGCCTACTGTACCCAAAAAATTGATCAGCCAATTAGAGATCATTTCTCCTACTTCTCCACCCCAATTAAAAGAATTAAAAGCACCGGAAAACAAAAAAGAAAGGGATATGGATGTGATCAATAAACCGAAGGTTACATACTTCAGGTTTCGCCAAATTGAAAACACTTTTCTATTGAATAACAGATTGACTCCGAGTACAAAAAAGAAAGTGCAGAATAGAAAGGAAGCAAGACCAAAGCCATTATAAATAAGGTTGTGCGATGAGTAGGCACCAAGCCTGCCCAAAAGATTGGTCACTTTTGTATCGGTAGTATTATCCCATAAAAAAGAAATACTCCGGCCTTTTACCTGCGATTGATCTTCTTTCCAGGTAAATAAATAAGAAACAAAAGCTATAAAAAGAAAAATGGAAATTAATAGTGAGATGGTACCAATGATCTTCCACGTACGTTCATCGCGAGCTAGTTTTTTAAAGTCTACTTTTTCTACTTTATCAGATTTAAACTTTACAGGTTCAGGTTTTTTCTCCGGCTTTATTTCAACCAAAGGAGGCACAACTTTTTCAGGACTTTTTTTCAGCTTATTGGCCATGGCAGCAAAGATAAGATACTGGATTATGAATATGGGCAATGCCCTTTTTACTTCTTTATACTAGCTTCTGATGATTGCAATTAATACCAAACTCCATCCAATGATGAATAAAACACCACCTATTGGCGTAATGATACCGATGCCCGAAACACCTACTTTATTCATAGCCTTCAATGATGCCAACAGGTAAAGTGAACCGGAAAATAAAACGATACCGGCTACAAACATGATCCCTGCCCAATTTAATAAACTACCGGGCATCCGATTGTATAAAATGCCAACCATTAATAATGCAAAGGCATGATACATTTGGTATTGCACTCCGGTTTGGTAACTTGCTACCGAGTCAGGGGGTAAAATTTGCTTTAACCCATGGGCACCAAATGCTCCTAAAATAACTCCTAACCCTGCCAGCAATGTTCCTAAAATCAAAAATGATTTTTGCATTTTCTATTTTTAAACATGAAAGATTTGATCCGTCAATTTTTCTAAAGAAATGTCTTCTTCCTTGATGACGACAGCCGCTTTTTCGTAATACATTTTCCGGTCGCCATATTTTTTAATAATATATCCGCGAAGTGCTTCCTCATTTAATCCTGATAACAACGGTCGCTTTTCTTTTTCTTTTTCTAATCTTTTATATAATTTTTCCGTGGTACAGTGAATCCAAACAGTAATCCCTTTTGAATTCATGAAATCCATATTATTATAAAAACATGGAGTGCCGCCACCACAGGCCATTACAAAAGATACATTGTCCGAAGTAAGTGCTAAAAGAGTTTCCTTTTCCAAACCACGAAAGTATTCTTCTCCTTCTTCCAAAAATAGTTGGTTGATGGAGATCTTTGTTTTCTCAATAATTTTTTCATCAAGATCAAAAAAAGGAAGGTTTAATTTTTGGCTTAGCAAATTGCCCCAATAGGATTTGCCACTGCCCATAAAACCGATTAAAAATATTTTCATACCTACCTCACATCCCTTTTTTCAACTTTTTTATTCAATTTATTTTTAGGTAAATGCATTAAGCCCTGTTACATCCATCCCGGTGATAAGCAAGTGTACATCATGGGTTCCTTCATAAGTAATCACACTTTCAAGGTTCATCATATGCCGCATGATACTGTATTCCCCTGTAATGCCCATGCCACCCAACATTTGTCTCGCATCCCTCGCAATGGTTGTTGCTATCTCACATCCATTTCTTTTAGCCATGCTCACTTGCTGCGGTGTTGCTTTGCCTTCATTCATCAGCACTCCAAGACGCCAATTGAGTAATTGTGCTTTGGTGATCTCTGTTATCATCTCAGCCAGTTTTTTTTGTTGCAATTGAAATCCACCAATGGGGCGGCCAAACTGCACTCTTTCCTGGCTATACTTTAAAGCAGTATGGTAGCAATCCATAGCAGCGCCAACGCTTCCCCAGGCAATGCCGTAGCGAGCTTTGGTCAGGCAACCCAGTGGACCTTTCAAACCTTTTACATTGGGTAAAATATTTTCTTTAGGCACCTTTACATTATCAAATACCAACTCGCCTGTGGCAGAGGCACGCAGGCTCCATTTGCCATGAGTGGTTGGAGTAGAAAATCCTTCCATTCCTCTTTCCACAATAATGCCTCGGATCACTCCTTCTTCATCCTTTGCCCATACTACCGCTACTTGCGCAAACGGTGCATTTGAGATCCACATTTTACTACCGTTTAAGACCACATGATCGCCTGCATCTTTATAGTTAGTAAGCATACCTGCCGGGTTGCTGCCATGGTCCGGCTCTGTTAAACCGAAACAACCAAGCCATTCTCCACTTGCTAATTTGGGTAAAAATTTATTGCGCTGCTCTTCATTTCCGTAGGCATAAATAGGCCACATTACCAAAGAACCTTGAACGGATGCTGTATAACGCACCCCACTGTCACCACGTTCCAATTCCTGCATCATTAATCCGTAGCTGATATAGTCAAGGCCGCCGCCGCCGTATTGCTCCGGAATGGTAGGACCAAAGCAACCTAAGTCCCCAAGTTGTTTTACAATTTGCTCCGGAAAGGTGGCTCTTTGTGCATAGTCTTCAATAATGGGTGAGATTTCCTTTTTTACATAATTACGAACCGTTTCCCTAATCAACTTTTGTTCATCAGTCAATAATTCATCTATACCGAAATAATCAGGTGATTGAAATAGATCTGTAGCCATAAAAACAAAGATAAGTGTTGGACGTATTTTACAGGGGTATTTAGAGGTATGGATTTTAAAAACAAAATTAGATTTACAATTAATCTATCTACTTACCTTCAATAAAAACATCCGCTAATTGTATGGAAGAAAAACAATATCCGTTTTATCTTAAGGCTACTGTCGTTTTATTTGGGTTAATACTATCGGTTTATGCTTTGGCCAATTTGCAAGGCATTTTAATACCCTTGGCCTTTGCGGGAGTGTTTGCTATTTTACTTAATCCGCTTTTTACCTGGTTGCAACAAAGAAAAGTTCCCCGCGTATTAGCTATAATAATTTCTTTATTACTCGCGGTTCTTGTCTTTGGTGGCATAATGTTTTTTCTTTCATCTCAAATCATTCGGTTTGGTGATACGCTTCCATTGTTAAAACAAAAGTTTGGGGCCTTGATTGTTGAATTTGAAAAATGGCTACAAATGCGTTTTGGGTTAACTATTCAAAAGCAAGTGGAGTTAATGGATCAGGCACTTAATAGTGGGAAATCTTATTTAGGTTCCACTGTGAGTTCTGCAATTGGCACTATCGGAATAATATTTTTACTACCAGTTTATATCTTCCTTTTTCTTTTTTACAAACCACTTATTCTTAATTTTTTGTTTGAAGTTTTTGCAGAAGAAAATTCTGTAAGGGTTAGTGAAATATTAGGACAAACCAAATCAGCTATCCAAAGCTATATGGTAGGCCTTTTGTTAGAGGCAATAATTGTCGCCATTATGAACAGCACAGCCTTGCTTATACTAGGAGTAGATTATGCTATTCTTTTGGGAGTTATCGGGGCCTTGCTTAATATGCTTCCTTACATTGGAGGCTTAATTGCCATTGCGCTACCTGTACTCATTGCCACAGTATCGTCTGATGGATACCATACTCAATTAGGTATCCTCGTTGCATACATCATTATTCAATTTATTGATAACAACATTTTAGTTCCAAGGATTGTATCTTCTAAAGTGCAGATCAATGCACTTATCTCCATTATTGTCGTGTTGTTAGGCGGAGCGTTATGGGGCATCCCAGGCATGTTCTTATCCATTCCCTTTGTTGCCATTTTAAAAATTATTTTCGATCGTATTCAAGACCTTAAACCTTGGGGCAAACTTTTGGGAGATACTGTACCTACCCGCCACAAAGGTGAAATTTGGAATTTGCGGCGAAAGAAAAGAACGCTTACCGAAAATGTCACTACCAAATAATCTGAATCTTTAAAAGTTTAATCTATCTCCTTTACAAATAAAGATCTAGATGGCTTTTTATTTATTTTTCTAGGTGTTAACCAACTTAGCTTCTTTCAATACTTATAAGTTACTGCCCGTAGCTACATTTTGCTGTTTAGGTTTTCAAAAAAATAGGAAGTGAATAAATAACTTCATAAAAAAACTCTGAAATTTGGCTTTGCCTTGTTTCTCACAGTGCAGGAACATGTAGGCTGTTTTTCGGTTACACTAATGTTTAGGACCAATTATAACAAGCTCCCTTTTTATCCCTATTTTCAATTTTTAAAACAGAATTTTCATCGATAAAAAAATTCTTAAAACCAACAACTAACTGCTTTCTTATGCGATCATTTATAATATCGCTTTTTTGTTTTATTTCTTTTTCATTAGTAAAGGCTCAATCCATTTGCACGGCTCCGGGTCAAAATCCGGGTACCGCTTTTCCTGTTTGTGGCACAGCCACTTTTATACAAAATACGGTTCCCCTCTGCGGTGGCCGGCCGGTAGCCTACAAAGCTTGCTCTAACCTTGTATTAACAGACATCAATCCGTACTGGTATAAGTTTACTTGTT
>JBDSBL010000234.1:0-8262 GCA_039921625.1 Chitinophagaceae bacterium | reverse complement strand
GGAAAATTATTTTTTGCTGCATGGTCTTTATAAATTTTGTCAATTAATGGAAGCGCCTCTTTTATCCTTTCCAACCGATCACCATCTAAAAAAAGGGCTTCCTTATAATCCTTGTTTGTAATGATTTGTGCCTGGCTAAGGGCTCCCCAAAAAACCGGTAATAAAAAAAGTAATCGAAGAGGTATTAATTTTTTAGGGGCCATGTTAGTATGATTTTAATTTACTAAAAAATAAATTTTCATTTACCTGCAATCAATAATGCAACAGCTTTTGCACTGTAGCATGCAGCCTTGCATTTGCCATAAATGCTTTTTCCAATTCAATATTAAATGGAATAGGAGTATCTAAAGAAGCGCAACGCATGATTGGAGCATCGAGGTAGTCAAAACAGTTTTCGGCAATCCAGGCACCTATCTCTCCACCAATGCCTCCAGTCAATGTATCCTCATGCAGCAGCAATACTTTACCGGTGCGTTTTACGGCCGCTTTGATGGCTTCGTAATCTAACGGCAGCAGCGTTCTTAAGTCTAAAATATCAATAGAGATTTCGGGATGTTCCGATGCATAATCTTCTGCCCAATGCACTCCGGCTCCGTAGGTTATTATAGAAAGATCATCGCCGGATAACACCTGTCTTGCTTTGCCAATTTCTACTTCGTATGGAGCCTCCGGCACCGGTCCGCTGACACTTCTGTAAAGTGCTTTGTGTTCAAAATAAAGTACCGGGTTCGGATCATTGATAGCAGCCATCAGTAAGCCTTTTGCATCCATTGGAGTGCTGGGGTATACTACTTTTAAACCAGGAGTATGTACAAACCAGGCTTCGTTGCTTTGGCTATGAAATGGCCCTGCACCCACACCTCCGCCGGTAGGCATCCGTATCACCACATCGGCTGCCTGCCCCCACCGGTAATGGATCTTTGCCAGGTTGTTAATGATCTGGTTGAAACCCACAGTGGCAAAGTCGGCAAATTGCATTTCCATCATACTTTTAAATCCTTCTAAACTCAAACCTAATGCAGCTCCTATTATCGCACTTTCGCATAGTGGAGTATTACGTACTCTTCCCTTTCCAAACTCTTTTACAAAGCCATCTGTTATTTTAAAAGCGCCTCCGTATGCAGCGATGTCTTGCCCCATCAATATCAGATTGGAGTGCTGCTGCATGCTTTGGTGCAACCCTTCTTTAATAGCATCTATGAGCCGGAGATCTCTTGTGCCGCTTCCTTTGGATGTAGGTGCGCTTGGCGCATTCTCCTGGTTGCTATTATTTTGGTAAACAGGAATGGTCTGTATGTTGGGGGCCATGCTCCCGGCAGGTGCGGGGTGCGGTGCATACACATCCCTTATTTCGTCCTTAATAGATACCACCACAGGCCGTGCTTCACTTCCTTTTTTCAATTCACTTTCAATCAATTCTTTTTGCTCCTGTCGTATAGTATCAATGTCTGATAAAGTAAGGATGTTCTCCATAAACAACCATTCTTCATACCTCTTTATTGGGTCTTTTAAGCTCCATGTTTCCATTAATTCCGGCGGTACATATTTAGTGCCGCTGGCTTCCTCGTGCCCACGCATGCGGAAGGTCATGCACTCGATCAGGTAAGGTTTTTGTTCGCGGATGCAATAGTCCCGAACGCCTTTCACTGTATCATAAACAGACAAAATATTGTTGCCATCAATTACCACGGATTCCATTCCATACCCTTTGGCCCGGTCGGCTAATTGGGCACAGCGGTATTGTTCAGATACCGGGGTGCTTAATCCATACCCATTATTTTCAATAATAAAAATGACCGGAAGATCCCACACGGCGGCTACATTCAATGCTTCGTGAAAGTCGCCTTCAGAAGTGCCTCCATCGCCGGTGAAAGCAAGTGAAACTTTTTTTTCGCTGCGCAATTTATAAGCAAGGGCCACGCCATCAGCTATTGCCAATTGCGGACCGAGGTGCGAGATCATGCCACAAATGTGGTGCTCCTTATTTCCAAAATGAAAGCTACGCTCCCGGCCCTTGCTGTATCCTTCCTGCGCTCCCTGCCATTGCATAAATAATTGGTGCAGCGGCATATTGCGTACGGTAAAAACTCCAAGGTTTCGATGCAGGGGCATGATCCATTCATCCTCAGCTAATGCCATAGCAGCACCTACGGATATTGCCTCTTGGCCTATACCGCTGAACCATTTGGAGATTCTACCCTGCCGCAACAGCACCAGCATTTTCTCCTCAATCAAGCGGGGCCACAAAAGGTTTTTATAAATAGTGAGTAATTCGCTTTCTGTTAAGTTTCCGCGCAAAAATTCCATGCAACTTTGTTTGAAAATAAAGAGGTTAATTTTTACCCACCACCCTATTCAGCAGGTAACTGACCACTGATACAATGAGGCTGAATAAAATAGCTGTAAGCCAGCCGCTGACGGTAAAGCCGGCTATAAAGTAATCAGCCAACTTTACCATCAGGGCATTAATGATGAGTAAAAATAATCCGAGGGTAAGTAGGGTAATCGGGATGGTGAGAAAAACGAGTATTGGTTTAATAAATGTATTTAGCAAAGCCAAAACCAGTGCTACCAGCAACACGGTTTTAAAATCATTGACAATGTGCACGCCCGGTAAGATATAAGCAGCTACAAAAACGGCAGCGGCAGTGATTAGTAATTTAATAAGGAATCCCATAAAAAAAAGAGATTTACAAACAAATGTAAATCTCTTTTGTGCAACCCGATATCTTACCTGATTAAGTAACTACCAGTTCATAAAAATTATCTGCTACCAGGTATTTATTAGCCAGTCCCTGCAACTCTTCGGCACTTACTTTTTTTATGGTTTCTATTTGGTTGTAGAAATAGTTTTCATCCAGCCCATTCAGGATTATATTTTTCCAGCGGTTGATAATATGAAAGGGACCATCTAAATCTCCAAGTATGCTTCCCATCATATAATTGCGAACAAGGAGAAGATCTTCTTCCTCCACCGGCTCATTTCGCAAGCGTTCCATTTCCTTATACACTTCCATTATTGTGGCTTCGCAAACGTCTTTTCCTGCTTCGGTACTTATCACCCAGGCGCTTTGCTGCTGGTGGTTTTCCAGGTAACTATGGATGCCGTATGTATAGCCTTTGTCCTCACGGATGTTGCTCATTAAGCGTGAGCCAAAAAAGCCTCCAAATACATTGTTCAACACTTGCGCGGGCATAAAGTCGGGGTGGTGCCGGTTTGCAAAAAAAGTACCCATGCGGACAGAACCCTGCACTCCACTCGGATCATTGATCACGCGGTATTTTTTATCAGATGCAGGAGTTATTTTAATGTCCTCCACCGTTTTAGGCACATTTTTCAGGTCGCCAAAATGTTGATTTAATAACGAAAATAAATTGGGAGGTAATTTTCCGGCAACGAACATCACCACTTTTCCATTAATGTAATATTGGTTGTAAAAGCTTTGCAGGCCTTCGCGGGAAAGAGAATCAAAATCTTCGTAGCGGGTAAACTTTCCATAAGGATGCTGTGCCCCATACAAATAAGTATCTATCAATCGCCCCGCAACAAAGTCTGACTTTTTTAAATTTACTTTCAGTCGCTGCTTCATGTTTTGCTTGTAGATGTCCAGCTCTTCCTGTGGAAAAACGGAATCTACCAACACCTCTTTTACCACCGGTAATAATTCACCTAAATGGCGTGTAAGGCAATGCAAGGTGAGGGTAGCAGTTTCGTTGTAACAGGCACGGTTTAAATAAGATCCATAATACTCAAAATGTTCATTTATTTGAAAAGCATTTTTAGTGGAAGTGCCATTTTTTATTAAAAAGTTGGTACTCGCCGCTACCAGGTTTTCATTTTCAAACCAATTGCCTGCGTAGTACACACAATCTAACAACATTACTTCTTCGGTACCGGCATCTACGGCATATACTTCTATTCCATTATCAAGCGTATATTTTTCGTAAGGTTTTAGGGTGAGGTTAAACTCCACGGCATCTTTTATTACCGGAGTTTTTTTTCTATTGAGCTTTCCTGTTGCTGTTTGCATTCTTTGTTTTTAATTCTTTGACAAATACCAAAGTGTACTGCTGTTGGTGTCTTTAAATATGGCAGCTGCTTCCTGCCGAATATCTTCTGCTGTTACCTGCCGGTAGCGATCCAGTTCTGTATTCATCAGGTCGGCATCACCAAGCAGTTCGTAAAAAGCAAGGCTGTTGGCACGGTTCATCACACTCATGTCTTCAAAAGCAATGATACTTTCCGTTTTGTTTTTTACTTTCTCCAGTTCCGCTTCGGAGATTTTTTCTTCTTTTATTTTCTCCAGCTCCACGCTAATGGCTGCTTCAGCTTCTTCCATTTTTACTCCTTTTACCAATTTGCCTTCTATGGCCAGTAACCCTTTTTCTACGGAGCCAAAGTGGTGGCATTCAATGTTGGAGAATAATTGCTTTTCCTTTACCAGGGCCTGATACAACCGGCTGGAGCCACCGCCGCCCAGCACTTCGGTTATCAAATCGGCAATGTAATACCGACTATCAAGACGTGAATAAATGTGCCAGCATTTGTACAGCGCATCCAGCGGCACTTCGGCATAGACTTCTAATTTTTTCGGAGTTTTTTGTTCCGGCTCTTCGGGCAGTTGCCGCACATATTTTTCACCACTTTCTATAGGACCAAACCATTTTTCAGCTAATGTTTTTACCTGTTCGGTAGTCACATTGCCGGCCACAGAAAGTATGGCATTCGCCGGACGATAATGCTTAAAGAAAAAATCTTTTACATCCTGCAAGGTTGCGTTTTCTATATGCGACAACTCCTTGCCAATGGTCATCCACCGGTAGGGATGCACCTCATAAGCCAGCTCGCGCATTTTTTGCCATACATCTCCATAAGGCTTGTTTAGGTAATGTTCTTTAAATTCTTCACACACCACTTTGCGTTGCACATCAAGGCTTTTTTCACCAAAGGCAAGAGATAGCATGCGGTCGCTCTCCAGCCAAAAAGCCGTTTCAATATTTTCTGCCGGAAGCTGAATATAATAATTGGTAAGGTCGTTGGTAGTGTAAGCATTGTTTTCGCCACCCGCCATTTGCAGCGGTTCATCGTACTCAGGGATGTTGATGGATCCGCCAAACATGAGGTGCTCAAAAAGATGGGCAAAACCGGTTTGGGATGGGTTCTCATCGCGTGCTCCCACATCATACATTACATTCACTACGGCCATAGGAGTAGAAGTATCCTGGTGTACTATTACCCGCAAGCCATTGGGTAAACTAAAGCGTTCAAAATGGACCACTATTTATGTTTTTTTAAAAGGTTTGAAATAATGCTTTTACCAAGGGAACACAGTAAGCAATTGTCTTTTACAAATTTTGCGACCCGGTACGGTAAAAGAAAAAGCAAACAATGTTAAGTGAAAAAAGGTTTATCAAAAAGTGAAAGATAGGGAACCGGCAGTAGCCTCCCCTTTGTATCATGTTATAATAAATTAAATCTCTTACCGCACATTATTTATTGTTCATGATGCTTTTGATCTTGAATGGAATCTCCATCAACTGACCATCTCGGATAATGATCATTTTTATTTTATTACCGGCATTCTGCAACTCGGTCTTTAGGAGCAGCAGGTTGGAGGTAAATACCTTATTAATACTCAGCACCAAATCCCCTTCTTTTAGCCCGGCTGCCTCCGCGGGAGACCTTGCTGCTACATCTCCAACAATCACCTGACCATCTATATAATACAATTCAATACCGCTGTAGGAGTAATCAAAAGGTTCGGGAAAATGCTTGTTGGGCGTCAGGTAAATATCTCTTTTATCATAATTAAAAATGACATTGAACCGGCGCAAAAGATCATTGCCTATCAAGCCGCCCAGGTAAGGATACGAGGTAATGTTATACGTATCGTCAAATATAAAAACAGGTACATTTTTAAACCGGTAGGGTCCAAGCCTCATCTCACGGATGACAGTCAGGTTCATATCAATTTTACCACCCAGGCCCTCGGCTTCTTTAGCATACCATTTCCTTTTCTTCCGCAGCAAAGAGCTGTCTTTTATATAATCTGATGAAAGCATGAGGCAAAGACCGGCGCCAATATCATACAAAAAACGACTCGTTACTTCCCGTTCGTCGCGCAGATGCATTGATACCACGGGCAAGGTGGTGATCTGTGGGCGGAGCAAAAAACCACCTCTTGGATATTTGAGCGCTCCTTTGGACCAAAACTCAATAGAAAGGCTATCGTAATCAAGCTTTATAATATACCGGCTTAAGATAGAGTACCCGATAATGCCATCTATTTTTTCTCCATACACTGCCGATAATATTTCATAATCATTGACATGAAAATTGAGGGAGTCAACAGTAAGGCCGGGAAAATGAATTTTTTGGTTGTTGAGAAAACCAACGTTTTTA
The DNA here is from genome assembly GCA_039921625.1 of Chitinophagaceae bacterium. Classification (GTDB taxonomy): domain Bacteria; phylum Bacteroidota; class Bacteroidia; order Chitinophagales; family Chitinophagaceae; genus Flavisolibacter. The sequence continues at coordinate 1,859 of JBDSBL010000234.1, read as the reverse complement.
ATACCAGCAATTCCTCGAATTGTTTTTTGTGAAGCCACGGGGGTTAATCCAAAATATTGTGTGGTCAGGGAGTCAAGCGAGATACCCCCGCTGCCTGTATCTAAAATAAAATTCAACGTATCGGGGAAAGCGGCAAATGAAGCTTTTAACATTACCACGCCGCCGGTTAGCTGCTTAAAACCAAAGCGGGTGATCATTTTGGAAGGCACAATAAATTCTTCCTGTCCGTATAAGGCAATTTGCATCAGCAATGCGGTAACCAAGACGAATAGATATTTTTTTTTAAAGCCCATAAGGAGGTAAGCAATCACTACAATATACTTGTTGCCCGGTAGATTTTATTAAAAATTATATAAGAAAGGTATATAGAATCACGGTTTACCTTATTTGCCGCGACCGCATCGTAATTTCGTCCATCTATGAATCTTTCCCTTTTATTGGACAAGGCGCTTGCCTTTGAATTTTTAAGCATTGAAGAAGGAATGTTCCTGTACGACAATGCATCGCTCACGGAATTGATGTATGTAGCCAATGAGCTGCGCAAAAAGCAGGTGCCGCACGGAAAAGTGACGTGGCAGATAGACCGCAATGTAAACACCACTAATGTATGCGTGGCCAATTGTAAGTTTTGTAATTTTTACCGGATACCGGGCCATCCCGAAGCCTACATTACGGACATGGATACGTACCGGATTAAGATCAGGGAAACCATCAAATATGGCGGAGATCAATTGCTGCTGCAGGGAGGTCATCATCCAGACCTTGGTCTCGATTTTTATACCTCTACTTTTCGCCAGATCAAATCAGAATTTCCAGATATAAAATTGCATACGCTTGGGCCGCCAGAGGTAGCGCACATTTGCAAATTGGAAAAGATGAGCCACCACGAAGTATTGAAGGCACTGCAAGAAGCGGGTATGGATTCCCTGCCCGGTGCAGGAGCAGAGATATTGGTAGACAGGGTGCGCAGGCTGATCTCCAAAGGAAAGTGCGGTGCAGATGAATGGCTCGCTATAATGCATGAGGCGCACAAACTAGGCATTACCACTTCCGCCACTATGATGTTTGGTCATGTGGAAACAATAAAGGAACGCTTTGAACACCTCGTAAAGATCCGGGAAGTGCAAGCGCTAAAACCGGAAGGAGCCAATGGCTTTCTTGCCTTTATACCGTGGACGTTTCAGGATGTAGATACCTTGCTGACCCGCATCCGTGGAGTGCACAACCTGACTACTGCTGAAGAATACATTCGCATGATTGCCATCAGCCGCATCATGTTGCCCAATATTAAAAACATACAAGCCTCCTGGCTCACCGTTGGCAAGCAAACGGCCCAATTGTGCCTGCATGCAGGAGCCAATGATTTTGGGTCAATCATGATTGAAGAGAATGTGGTAAGTGCCGCCGGAGCCCCGCACCGGTTCACGTACAAAACCATTCAGGATGCCATCCGCGAAGGAGGCTTTGAGCCGCAACTGCGCAATCAGCAATATGGCTGGAGAGACATTCCGGAAACCATTGAAGAGCAGGTAGTAAATTATTAAAGGACCAAATAGTACATTGAAAAGGCACCAATATAAGGGTGCCTTTTTTTTGGTGTATCCAAAAAAGGTATGGGGCCCACCAATGAATAAGTACACGAGATACAGATGCGCGGCTACAACTAAAAGGCATACACCCTTTTAATAAATCAGGTAGAAAAATCTTTTTTAGAAAAAGGTAAATTTTGAGGTGACGAAAAAATAAATAAGGCCTGTGCTACCGGCAATCTTTTTGCCATCGGTCCTTTACAGAAAAAAGAAGATTAAAATTTATAGCGCTTCCACAAAACAAAATAGGGTTCTTATTTGTACCATACC
>JBDSBL010000233.1:0-10100 GCA_039921625.1 Chitinophagaceae bacterium | reverse complement strand
ACAAAGCAGATTCTGCCCGGGCTTACCAATGGTATAAAATAACCAATGACAGCAACTACATTCGCAAATTCTTGTACAAGCCAAGGCCAGTAAAAAAAGATTCCACCTTACCAAAGCCAAGAGTAGCCTACGTCAATACTTTGGAAGCAGTAGAACATAAGTATTTTGTGGAGGAAAAAAAGAAAGTTGTTGTGTAATGAATGGAAATAAGGGAAGCATATCCAAAGGAGTAGATGTAAGTATTTTATGGTTGTATTTTCTACTTGTACTTATCGGTATCACGGCCATCTTTGCCGTTACCTACCATGAGGGTGATCCGATAATTTCTTCTTTTTTTGGTTTTAAAACAGATTACAGCAAGCAGTTGTATTTCTTTTTTATTGCCTGCATCATTGGCATTTTTATATTGCTTACAGACAGTAAGTTTTTCCCTGCCACGGCCAATGTATGGTATGCCGCGGGTATCTTTTTCCTGTTGTTAGTGTTTCCCTTTCACTCCAATGTAAAAGGCACGGAATCCATAATCCGCCTTGGTGGTTTTAATTTTCAACCTGCAGAATTTTGTAAAGTGTGCGTTTGCCTTGCCTTGGCAAAATATCTTTCGCGGCCCGATACAAATTTTGATAAGAAAAGGGCGCAGTTAATTGCAGTAGCTATTGCCCTGACGCCTGCTGTGCTGGCCATTTTGCAAAAAGAAACCGGACTTGCTCTTGTCTATTTTTCTTTCTTTTTAGTTATGTATCGGGAAGGGCTTTCGCCGATGGTTTTGGTTATTGGATTTACAGTAGCTGCCTTGGTGATAGCCTCCATCATTATGGAGCCTAATACACTTGCCATAGCCCTTACAATAATAGCAGCCCTGCTTATATTTTTAAACCGCAAACAAATAAAACGACGCAAAAGTGTATTGGTCAGCATTGTTTTTTTATGGTTGATTTGTGTAGGTGTTCAACGTTTTGGTGTGCCTTTTCTTTTTAAGCATGTATTACAAAAGCACCAGGTAGAGCGCATCTATTCTCTTTTTGGTATTGACAATCCCTACACCAACTTACCAGCAGGTGAAGAAAGGATTACGGGGAAAAAACAAAGCAACACCGCTGATTATAATGTACGCCAATCAAAAATTGCAATTGGTTCTGGTGGTGTGCATGGCAAAGGTTTACTAAGTGGTACACAAACGCGTTATGATTTTGTGCCAGAGCAGCGTACTGATTTTATTTTTTGCACTATAGGGGAAGGTTTTGGATTTATAGGCACCACTATTTTATTAACCATTTATCTTTTGCTCCTCTTCCGTATTATAACCATTGCAGAAAGGCAACGCAGTGTGTTCAGCAGGTGCTATGCATATGGAGTTGCGGCTGTTTTCTTTTTTCACATTGCTATCAATGTTTCTATGACGGTGGGCCTGGCACCGGTTATTGGTATTCCGCTTCCCCTGATAAGTTATGGAGGCACCGCCCTGATTACCTTTACTATTTTATTGTTTGTACTGGTACGCCTTGATGCCGACCGGCATATGGTGATCCGCTAACATAGCTTCTTAATTTATGCTGATACTTTCACCATTATTCCTGTAATTCGTGCCATGAAAATCATTCCACTTTCAGAAGGTTTGTTTACCATTGATAGAACAAAAGTTTTTGTACCCTTTGACGAAGCGCAGGATAATCTGCAGCAGCGGCCAGCGGGCAGTTTGTTGGTGGAAATTCAACCCTTTGTAGTGGTAACATCTCATGATATTTTGCTCTTAGATACCGGGCTTGGTTTCAATGATACAGCAGATGGTAAAATGCAATTGCATCTGAACCTGGAGAAGGCCGGTATCCATCCGGAAGAGGTAACTAAAGTGTTGCTGTCGCACTTGCACAAAGACCATTCAGGAGGTGTAAGTGTCAATACTGATCGGTCCAGGCTTAGTTTACCTCATGCAACTTATTATGTGCAGGAGCGGGAATTAAATTATGCTTTGGATAAAGGATCTCCATCTTTTATTCCGGAAGACTTTGCAGCATTGACCAAATCATCGCAAGTACAATTATTAAAAGAAGATGAAGGAATAATTGATAAGTACATCACCTACCAACATACGGGAGCACACTCTCCACATCACCAGGTTTTTTGGATAAAAGAAGAAGGAGAGATTATTTTTTTTGGTGGCGATGTGGCTCCACAGCTCCAACAAATGAAAGTAAAATACAAAGCCAAGTATGATTTTGATCCGCAAAAAGCAATGGAGCTCCGGCAACTGTGGTGGCAGCAGGGAAGAGAAGAAGGGTGGAAATTTTTATTTTACCACGACATTAAAACTCCTATTGGGTAAGCGGTTGCTCCATTTTTACTAATAATTATGAATACAATAAAGAACCCGAAAGAACTACTTTCCGGCAGGTATATTTTGACCATTTTTGTAGCCGTTGTTTTCACCTGGTTACTGCATGAATGGGCGCACTGGCTCACCGGTACCTTGTTGGGCAATAAGATGGGCATGACGTTGAATACGTCTTATCCTGTTGGCGGAAATTATAGAACTGCATCAGATGAGAATAGTATCAGCATAGCCGGGCCGCTCGTTACCTTGCTTGAGGCAGTGGTTATTTTTTTAATAATGAAATTCAGGAATGCAAGGCAGTGGTATCCTTTTTTATTGGTTTGCTTTTACATGCGTCTTTTGGCGGCTGTATTGAGTTTTATAAATGCAAATGATGAAGCACGGGTTAGTTTGAACATTGGTTTAGGAAAAATGACACTACCCTTTTTTATGGTAGTCCTTTTGTTTTCATTGGTATACTTCACGGCAGGCCGCTATCCTTTTTCTAAAAAATTCACGGCTAAAACAATTGGTTTTATTTTATTATTTTCTTCACTACTTATTCTTTCTGATCAATTCTTGCACCTTCAAATTTTATAAAAAAGTAGCGCAACCGATAATAATAATTAACCTGCAAATCCCAGAATTCGTTCTACATCTTTAGGCAACTGTGGCAGGCGTCGGCGCTCAATAAGAAAGGAAGTAAGTTGGGCAATCTCTTTAAAAATATAATGCTTGTCCGCGGCAGCTTTTAAATAATCTTTTCCGCTGCTGCCACCGGTACCTATGCGGGTACCAATCATGCGGTGCACCATATTCATATGGCGGTGGCGCCAGGTGCTTAGTTGCTCATCTATCTCCAGCAAATTTTGTAGCAGCTCAAAAGGCAGGTGCAGCATGGGATAGCCACGGTACAACATGATAAAAAGAGCTGCCCGGTTGGCCTTGGCAGATAAGGTATAGTGAGTGGGGCGTTGCTCAAAAAAAACTTCGTCAAACAATTTTAAATTATCTTTTTCTGCCTCAGCCAGGCTCTGCGCATAGCGGGTTTTATACTCTGTCCAAAAGGGATGTTCCTCACCATTGCGGACACCTAAACCTTCCCATTGATCCACCGTATCAAAGAAAGGAATGCGCTCCAACCAGGAGTTCACTAACTGTAAAAAGGATTGGTTGCTCTCCGCCTCTTTTATCATGTCAATATGCTCTTGCTTTAATTGTGCCGTATAATATTCTTTGCCATGGCGGTAGTCAAATTTCAACCCCAGCTTTGCTTCCAGCATTTTAAACTGCCAGCTTTGAAAGCCGGAAGCCGGCCGCAGCAGATCCCGAAAATCTAAAAAATCCATAGGAGTCATTGTTTCCATTATGTCTATCTGATGCACCAACACACGTAGAATAACAACGATCCGGTTAAGCCGGTGTATCACCGTTTGCAACTCAGGAGAGTTGTCATTGAGCGAGGGCTTGCGCATGATAGCTACAATAGAATCTGCCTCGGTATGCAGTTGCTTAAACCACAATTCATAGGTTTGGTGAATGATGATAAACAGCATTTCATCATGCGCTGCAGCAGGGCTTTTAGCGCTTTCTAATAGTTGTGCATTTAGTATTTTATCGAGTTGCAGGTAGTCGTGATAATGCACTGCCTCCTGTCCCCCGGTGGGGGAACCTTGGTGGTTATTTTCTGTAGTTGATTCGGACATAATGAATGGTAGTATTTTTATTTTTTTGGTAATCAGCCATTGGAATTCTGCTGAACGTTCCTTGCGATGCTCCGTTTTGACAGTAGGTAACACAGATCATCTTTTTGCTGAAGCTACATGAAAGGCGAAGCTATAAAATTGATATCTAATACACCTACATCTTAAGTGCCGCAATGTGAAAAAGGCTCAATAGAATTACCAACCGTACCAGTGAGTGACACAACGGAATTTCAATAAAGATCCTATTGCTCGTTTCCAAAACAACCAACTTTATTGTAAAGAAATAATAGTGATTAAAAAGCAAACAGACCTTAGTTTGTTGCACGCCAAATGCCTTATAAGAATTCGAAACCAATATCTCTTCTAAAGTATTTGCCTCTAAATTGAATGGTCTCTACCAGGTCGCGGCTTTTATTAATAGCTTCATCCAGGTCATTGCCAAGCGCCGTAGCGCATAGCACCCGACCACCGTTGGTTACTATATTTTCTCCATTATTTTTGGTTCCTGCCTGAAAAAGATATACATCATTTTCCATTGCTTCATCCAATCCATCAATCAATATTCCTTTCTCATACTCATTCGGGTAGCCACCGCTTACAGCTACTATGGTGGCGGCTGCACGGGCATCTGTTTCTATTTGCTGCATCCCCAATTGTCCGCTAGCTGTGGCGGCAAGCAAGGCTACCAAATCATTTTTGATGCGCGGCATTACTACTTCTGTTTCCGGATCTCCCATGCGGCAATTGTACTCTATCACAAAAGGTTCATCGCCCACTTTTATCAATCCAAAAAATAGAAATCCTTTATAATCGAGGTTGTCTGCCTCCAATCCTTTGATGGTGGGTTCAATTATTTGATTGATCACTTTTTGCATAAAAGCATCATCGGCAAAAGGCACCGGGCTGATGGCTCCCATGCCGCCCGTATTGGATCCGGTATCCCGTTCGCCAATGCGTTTGTAATCTTTTGCTTCAGGCAGCAACACATAATCTTTGCCATCCGTCAATACAAAAACAGAAAGTTCTATTCCATTTAAAAATTCTTCTACCACTACCCGCTTTCCCGCTTCACCAAATTTGGAGCGTTGTATCATCAATTCAAATTCTGAAATTGCTTCCAGCCAATGCTGACATATAATAACTCCTTTGCCCGCAGCCAGGCCGTCTGCTTTCAATACAATGGGTAACCCATGCTCTTGCAAGTAGGTGAGGCCTTCATTATAATTTTCTTCTGTAAACTCCTGGCAGGAGGCGGTAGGTATGTGGTGCCGCTGCATAAACTTTTTTGCATAGGCCTTGCTTCCTTCCAGTTGTGCGGCTTCTTTTGAAGGCCCAATGATCAAAGTATTTTTAAGGTCGTTGTCCTCTTTAAAAAAATCAACAATGCCGGTAACCAGTGGTTCTTCCGGACCTACAAGTACCATATCTATTTTGTATTGCAGGCAAGCCTCTTTAATAGCAGGAAAATCAGTGATTGATAAAGTAAGGTTGGTGCCACATTGTGCGGTGCCTGGGTTTCCCGGTGCAATGTATAAATGGTGACATAGTGGACTTTGTGCCATCTTCCAAGCCAGTGCGTGCTCACGGCCACCGGCACCTAAAAGTAAAATGTTCATGAAGTAAAAAAAATGATGCGCTGCGAATATCGGAAGTTTGTTAAAGATGGTTCGCTTTATATTTGTCCTGTATTTTTTTACTACTTTACGAAGACATTATTAATAAACCAATTTACGTATGAGTACTATTTCGGTCAATCAGTCTATGGCAAGTCAAAATGGGCATCCACCTTCCTTGTTTATTCTCTTTTTTACCGAGATGTGGGAGCGGTTTAGTTATTACGGCATGCGTGCATTGCTGGTGCTGTTTCTTACCTCCTCCATCATGGATGGTGGCTGGGCGTGGGACCGCAAAGAGGCACTTCAATTATATGGTATCTACACCGGGCTCGTTTATCTTACTCCCATCTTTGGTGGCCTCATAGCCGATAAGGTATTGGGATACCGCAAGGCAGTTATATTTGGTGCTTTGATAATGACCATTGGCCATGCGAGTATGGCTATGGACACTCCTTCTTTCTTTTATATTGGGCTTACTTGTTTGATCATTGGTAATGGGTTATTCAAACCAAATATTTCTTCTATAGTGGGCCAGTTGTATACTGATAAACCGGAAAAGAAAGATGCTGCGTATACCATTTTTTATATGGGGATTAATGCAGGAGCTTTCCTTGGTATTTTACTGTGTGGCTACATTGGCGAAAAGGTTTCCTGGAGTTATGGTTTTGGGCTGGCCGGTGTGTTTATGTTTCTGGGTTTGCTTCAATTTTCATTTGCCCAAAAAATATTTGGTGCTATAGGCCTTGCTCCCAAAAAGAAAACGGAAGGAGGCATAGAACCCAATGCTGCTAACTACTCCAACAATAATGCTTTTGAAGAACCGGTACGAAATGCGCAACCCGCTATTCCGGCAAACGTGAACCGCGACCGCATCATTGTAATATCCGTGCTGGCCTTTTTTACTATCTTTTTTTGGTGGGCTTTTGAGCAGGCCGGAGGATCTATGACCATCTTTGCCGGGGACTATACAAGCCGTGCCCTGTCTGGTGAAAGCGCAACGCTATTCAAGTGGGCCAATACCTTACTTACGGTTATTCCCATGATCATTTTAACCATAGTACTGACCAACCTGTTTCGCAAAACATTTAAAGATTATGCCTTGTCCAATATATTTTTAGGCTCCAGTTTTGTGATCATTTGGGGTATTGTTATTTGGATGTTGGTACGTGAGTTTAAATCAGATGCTACCGAAGTTCCTGCCTCATGGTTTGGAATTTTAAACTCATTTTTCATCATTGCCTTTGCTCCTTTATTTTCTAAAATGTGGGAGAGCCGGTACAACCCTTCCGGGCCGGTAAAGTTTGCCATTGGGTTAATATTATTAGGCCTTGGTTTTGCCATTTTAGCTTACGGCGGCAAAGACATTCCACAAGGTGCAAAGACAGCATCAGTAAGTATGGTGTGGTTGATACTGGCGTACTTATTTCACACACTTGGAGAATTGTGCGTATCTCCTGTTGGCTTATCTTATGTAAGTAAACTGGCTCCGGTAAAACTGGTTGGTTTAATGTTTGGTATCTGGTTCATTGCCAACTTTATTGCCAACTACACAGCCGGCCTTACCGGAAGTTTTATTGACGATATTACGACCAAGTATTCCATCTCTACTTTCTTTCTCATTTTTACTTTTGTGCCAATTGCAGCCGGTCTGGTAATGCTAGGCCTAAATAAAACATTGAAAAAGAAAATGCATGGTATTGAATAATTAAGAAAAAATAATTTTAAAGGTGGGGCAATGAGCTCCACCTTTTTTTATTATGCTTACTTTGGATTATGAAAGAGTTCAACGAGTCTACTGCCCAAATAGAAACCGTAGAAGGCAAGCATCCCCGCCAATTGTACTTACTCTTTTTTACAGAAATGTGGGAGCGATTTTCCTTTTATGGTATGAAAGCTTTGTTGCTTGCTTATATGGTAACGCAGTTAAAATTTGACGAGCCAAAAGGGTACGCCATATTGGGCTCTTATGCCGCATTGGTATACACCATGCCTATGTTTGGCGGTATGATTGCAGACCGTTTTTTAGGCTATCGCAAAGCCATTACTTTCGGCGGTATATTAATGACCATCGGGCACCTCGTATTGGCCATTCCGCAAAGCTGGAGTTTCTTTTACGGTATGGCCTTTATCATTTGCGGCAATGGATTTTTTAAGCCCAATATTTCTTCTCTGGTAGGTACGTTATACAAAGAAAATGATCCACGAAAAGACAGTGCGTTTTCTATTTTTTACATGGGTATTAATTTAGGAGCCATGATTGGCGGTGTGCTTTGCGGCTATGTAGGGCAGCGTATTAATTGGCACTATGGTTTTGGTTTGGCTGGTATTTTTATGATATTGGGTTTGGTTGTTTTTACAATGGGTAAAAAGTCATTAGGCAACCGCGGCCTGCCTCCACAAATAGAAAACCTGCAAAAAAAGATAGCTGCCGGCTTGAGCAGGGAAGTAGTTATATACCTTGCCACCTTAGCGGTCATTCCACTGGTTGTGTTTTTATTTAATGTGTACGAGGCAATGGATTACATAATGATGGGGCTTGGAGTGCTGGCACTTATTTACATTTTATACGTGGCCAACCAACTGGAAAAGGTGGCGAAGTTTAAATTGCTGGCAGCCATTGTGATGATCGTAAGTTCTATTTTATTTTGGGCTTTTTATGAGCAAAACAGTGGCGCTCTTAATCTCTTTGCCATGCGCAATGTGGACATGAATATTTTTGGGATCAACCTTCCTGCACTTTCGGTAAACAATTTTTTACCGCCCTTTTGGGTCATTGCATTAAGCCCTGTATTTGCGTGGCTTTGGCTATACCTCAATAAAAAAGGTAAAGAGCCAAGCACTCCGCTAAAGTTTGCGCTGTCCTTTATTTTTTTAGGCATAGGGTTTTATATTTTTTATCTCGGTTGCAAAACGAATATGGCAACAGGATATATTTCGTTAGTTACCTTTTCGCTTGGCTATGTAGCTATCATTTGTGGTGAGTTGTGCATCTCACCTATTGGGCTTTCCATGGTTACCAAATTGGCGCCTGTAAAAATTGTAGGGTTGGTAATGGGAATCTGGTTTTTAGCATCTGCTATTGGAGAATTTTTAGCGCAAAAAATAGGATCAATGATGAGTGTGCCGGAAAGTGTGGTGAATGATCCGGTGCGTTCTCTGCCATACTATGCAGATATTTTAAATAAAATCGGTTTAGGCTCACTTATTCTTGGTGGTCTGTTGTTGTGCACCGTTCCGTTTTTAAAAAGGTGGATGGGGAATGTAAAGTGATTAAATGTATGTTATTAAAATTCTTATTTTATTATCCCCTCTTTCTTTGTCTTGAAACAAAGAAAGATGCAAAGAAAATTCAAAGCTGCCGTTATCGCCTCCGCGAACGCAGCCTGGCCAACGCACTACCTATTGAAGGTGGTAGATTATTACCTTAGATACTACAAATAAAGGTGTGCTACTTTTCTAATATTTGGTTGACATCAATTAAACAGCAAAAGGTTATCATGCAATAAAATCATTGCTTCAGCTTCTTAAAAAATGTTATTGTAAATAAGGCCCGGATGCTCTACTTTAGCATTCATAACTGCGTCTAACGTTTGCTTGCTTGTAACTAAAAAGCATCTCTGAAAAAGAGATGCTTTTCTTTTTTGATCCTGTCCCGTTTTTATACAAAAGTGAGTGGCTGGTACTGCTTTCCTAATATTTTACCATCATCTGCACCCAGCCAATTTTTTAATACAGTAGAATACACATTTTTAAAATCAACTTTATACCGAAGGTCGCCTTCATCCAAGTCAGCTAAGTCAGGCATTGAGTTTAAGATTCCTTTTTCCTTTAATCCACCGCTCAATAAAAACATATTATTGGCCGTACCGTGGTCTGTGCCACCACTTGCGTTTTGAGATACGCGGCGTCCAAATTCTGAAAAAGTAAAGAACAGCACATCGTTAAATCGATTATTTGCTTTCAGGTCTTTTATAAATGAGCCAACGGCTCCATTCATTTCTTTAAACAACCGCTGCTGCTGCTGCTCCTGGTTTACGTGCGTATCAAACGAGCCTAAGGATACATAGTAAACTTTAGTATTGATCTCAGAATAAATAAGCGACGCAATGGTTTTTAAATTTTTGCCAAGGTCAGTATTTGGGTAATCAGCAGTGGACGGATGCAACCGGGATTGCTTAAAAATATAGTCTGCAGAAGAGATGGTTTCTGCCATTGTTTTGTATAAATAATCAACCGGCTTTTCGTCGTGGTGGTCACCGTGTTGGGCAGATACATCCTTGAAAAATTTTTCATTGGAGGTACCATACAATCGTTTTGGATCTTTTAAGGCAAGTCCATTTGTGTGGTCACCTTTAAGTGCCAGGCTTAACATATCATCTATTTCAAGGGCTTGCGTTGGGTGTCCGCAGCCATCGCATTGCGCATCTAAGTAGCGGCCAAGCCAACCGCTTGTTACATATTCATTGC
>JBDSBL010000232.1:0-8017 GCA_039921625.1 Chitinophagaceae bacterium | reverse complement strand
AAGGAAATGAATAAGGTAAAAATGAACGAGAAAGTAAAACAGGGGCACTTTGCCATACACTGATGTAATTTTTTCAAACCCTTTACCCACCTTCTCTGCTGCCGCTAACAGCAAAAACATAATGCCTAAAGTAATGAGGCAAAATAAAAGTGACGGAGGATATTTAGTAACATTAAAAAACGACAGAAACGTGTACACACTATCTTTTTGCACCGCCCATGGAAAAGGGTCTCCATAAATATTTATAAAACGCAAAGCAACAAACAATACTAACGCTCCAATTCCTATTTGAAGGAATAACCGCTGTCTTTTTCCTTCGGCTAACTGGAAGAACTTACCGGCAGCAAAGCCTGCCAGCAGTACGCCGAGCCACGGCAATGGCGGATAGGCAATCACCAATACCCTGCTGCCTCCAAGGGGGTAAGCGGCCATACCAAAAAGTGGGGAAAGAATCGTTTTTACTAAAGAGCCTTCTGCAAAAGGAATAAAGGCAAAAAGATTGTGGCTAAATAGTAGCAGCAGGCCTATGATGCCAATGACACGCGGCGGCAGGCTGAGTAGCAGCCCAAGAATTATAAATCCAAAACCAATAGCAGCAATCACTTCAAAAATAAAAGTGTGAAAACCTGCATCCATAAACAACCCTAGATTGACCAGTGTAAATTCAAGCAGGATAAGCCATAGTCCTCTCTTGAAAAGAAACAGTCGGCTTCCGGCCACATCTTCTTTTCTTTTAAACGAAAGATAAGCCGATGTGCCTGCCAGAAACACAAAAATAGGAGCGCAGAGATAAGTGATCCACCGGGTAAAAAATAACAACGGACTGGTGGTACTAAGGTTGGTTGGGCTTTGAGTAATTGAAGTCACATGCATCAGATCACGTACATGATCAAGAGCCATAATGATCATGGCAATACCCCTTACCACATCTATAGAAGCTATTCTTTTCATTGGTCTTTTTTTATAGGGTGCAGCATTCTGAGCGCATTAAAAATAGCCTGATGTGCAATGGTAGCGTGATCTTCAGTGGGCAGGTAATCAAAATAAACCGTTAGGTTTTTATTTTTTGTTGTGGTAATTTTTTCAGCTAACAAATTGGCATCTACTTCCATCATCCGTGGAGGGTTTCCCGGGGCCAAGCCTTCCTTACCTACCCCAATGTAAACTTTAGTTGCTTGCGTGAATAAGGTTGGCAACAGCATGGTGGAGGGCTGTTGCAAGAGGCTGCCATTATCCCACCAAAGAGAAGGGCTGATGATTATATACTGATTAAATAAGTAAGGTTTTTTAAATAAAATTTCTGTGGCAAGCAAGCCGCCAAGAGATTGTCCTATGATGGTTTTATCGTTGTTGCCCTTGTACTTTTTTTGTATAAAAGGCTGCAATTCTTTTTCTAAAAATGAAATGAACTCCTCCGAATGGCCTGTGGTGGGATAGGCTTTCTTTTCTTCTGCCACTGTGGATGGGAAAGTAAAATCACGCCGCCTGTCAACTGTAGCAATGCCTACTATGATGGATTTAGGAACCCGGTTGATCCATTCAAAATTGTTGAATTGATACAAGCCTACTACATGTATAAAATCTTCATCGGCAGAACCATCCAATAAATAAACAATTGGGTACGTAGTGGTATCCTCTTTTTTATATCCTTCAGGCAAATAAATATTCAGTGTTCTATGCTCATTTAAAATTGTAGAATGCAGGCCATCAATTACACCGAGCACAAAGGGTTTGGTGGTATCTTTTGGCAGCACCTTTCCTTTTTGTGCAAAAGAACTAAGCGCAAAAAAAGCAATGATGCAAAGACCTACTAGTTTTTTCATTGAAATTTCGTTGAAGAATGATGGGTACATAAAGCTATAAAAATAAATTTTCGGTATTTTATTTTATATGAATAGATGCTTACCCTGTAGCATCAAGATAAGAATTGATTGTTGCGACCCAATCATCTAAAGTAGAGGCCCAAATTTATTTAGGCTGCTGTTTGTTATTTAAAATATACCCCAATTTAATGCCCCAGGCAAGGTGAGGGCGGTAAAAATTTCCTTCCTTTTCATCTATCCTAATGCCGCCTCCAATATCGGCTGGAAAAGATCGTTGCCTTTCTACCGCACCACTTGTATTATAATGATGGATAGTGATTCTGCGGGCGCCCAGGCCTACATAATAATCAAGTATTATTTTATGCAGCACCTCTTCATCTCCAATCAATACAGAAGAAATAAAAACGTTTCGGGAGATGGTGGAATGATCATATTGAAAGGATTTATTGTTTTGATACAACCATCCATATTCCCGGCCATATCTCTGTGGCAAGTAAAAACCCTGCAAAGAAATATACGGATTGCTGAAGCCTGACTTAGATGAAGATAAGGTGGGAAAAAAATATTTTACCTCACCTTTTGCGGTATAATAATGGTAATTGGGTCGTCCATTGCTACTTAAATAAAATAAATTTTTATGCACTCTGAATCCATAATCCGCAGCTAATGCAAAGCGCTGATTAACTCTTTTTTGCAGTCCGATCTGAAGTGTTGGCGTGAGTGGCGTAAACAAGTTCAGAGGTGCAAACCGTACCTGCAGAAATTTATTTTCATTGTACTGGCAGTTTCCATTTATAAAAATAAATAGTGCAGAAAGTAAAAATAATATGCAGATGGAATGTTGCTTCAGGTATCTATAAACAGTGGCGTAAATATATTGTGGGAAAAACATGGGTTTCAACTTACCACTTTAATTGGTAACCTCCTATTGCCTTTATGTACAAGTGTGCCACAGATACATTTTTTGCTTCTGCTGATGCATTGATACAGTAGCGAAGCGGCAACGGAGCATCGCAAGAAAAGCTTAATCAGGGTTCCATAAGCTGGTTACCCAACTATTCTTTTTCTCCTTCTTTTGCTTCCTCACCACCAAAGTTTTCGGGCCTCATTTGTGGAAACAGCAATACATCCTGAATAGATGTTTGGTTGGTCAGTAGCATACACAAGCGATCAATGCCGAAACCAATACCTGATGTAGGAGGCATACCGTACTCCAAGGCTCTTAAAAAATCATAATCAATGAACATGGCTTCATCATCTCCACGCTCCATTAATTGAAGCTGTGCTTCAAAACGTTCGCGCTGATCAATGGGATCGTTCAATTCGGTGTACGCATTTGCAATTTCTTTTCCATTAATGATAAGCTCGAAACGCTCTACCAGCCCGGGTTTGCTGCGGTGCTTTTTGGTCAGCGGGCTCATTTCTACCGGGTAGTCAATAATAAATGTGGGTTGTATATAATGGTGTTCGCACTTTTCACCAAAGAGGGCATCTACTAATTTTCCTTTGCCCATGGAGCTATCCACTTCTATGTGCAGTTCGCGGCACACATTGGCAATTTGTGCTTCTTCCATCATGCTTATATCATAGCCGGTATGCTCCTGTATGGCGTCGTAGATAGATATGCGTTTGTAGGGAGCTTTGAATGAAATAATTTTATCTCCTACAGGCACTTCTTCCACATGACCACATACCGCTTCGGCGGTAGTTTCCAGCAAACGCTCCGTTACATTCATCATCCATAGGTAATCTTTGTATGCGGTATAAAATTCAAGCACGGTAAACTCAGGGTTGTGGGTTCGGTCCATGCCTTCGTTGCGAAAGTTGCGGCTAAATTCATACACCCAATCAAAGCCTCCTACAATTAGTCTTTTCAAATAAAGTTCGTTGGCAATGCGGAGGTAAAAAGGAACATCAAGCGCATTGTGGTGGGTGATGAACGGACGGGCCGTGGCACCACCGGGTATCGATTGCAGCACCGGAGTATCTACTTCCAACGCTCCATGATCATTTAAAAAAGTACGGATGGCATTTATCATTTTAGTGCGTTTGATAAATGTTTCTTTTACCGATGGATTGATAACCAGATCTGCATAGCGCTGACGGTATTTAAATTCAGGATCAGTGACGGCATCAAAGGTTTGCCCTTCCGCTTCTTTTACCACAGGCAGCGGCCGCAGGGCCTTTCCTAAGAAGGTCAGCTCTTGTACATGCACCGAAATTTCGCCCAATTTGGTTCGAAAAACAAAACCTTTTACACCGACAAAATCACCAATGTCCAGCAGCTTTTTCCATACAATATCATAAAGAGTACTATCGCCTTCTATTGTCAAATCATCTTTGCGTACATATATCTGAATGCGGCCTTGCGAATCTTGCAGGGAAGCAAAAGAAGCCTTGCCCATATCCCGCACGGTCATGATGCGCCCTGCGAGGCAAACGCTTTCAAATTCTTCTTTGGTATCGTCCGTATAGGTTGCTTTTATGTGGGATGAAAAAGAATCTACCGGGTATAAAGCGGCGGGGAAAGGATCAATGCCAAGCCGTTGCAATTCGGCCATTTTCTCTCTGCGTACTAATTCCTGTTCTGATAAATTCGCTGTTTGCATAACTGCTTTTAAAACAGCAAAATTAAGGGTTGACGGGTGGATGTAATAGACTGGCTTTATAAAAAGAAACAGCTCTGAATTATAACAACCACCATACGGCTACAGCAGCTTAAAAAGTTAGATAACTATTTAATTGATATGATGGTTCTTCAATTTTGCAAGGCGCCTTCTAAGTGCCGATGTTTATAAAGAAAAATAAAATTCAAACCTAAGTGCCGGCCAAAGGTTCAATGACCTGATCAGTATAATTGATGATCGTTCACTATTTGGTAAATAAAAGACTCCGGCATCCATAGTAAAACCATTTTTAATTTTTTTAAATGGTATGTCTTTTCCAAGGGTCAAGTTCAATGTAAACCTCTCAGAGGTATTTGCAGCAGGAAAGAAGGTTGTTCCCTGTCGGAAAAACCATGTTTTTTGATTTGTCCTATCATTGTTCTTGCCTAAATATAATCGGTGCTCCAAGTTTATTGAAGTCCATATCATTCCCCAAGAAGGACCTGCTCCTGCATTTAAACCAAAGCTACTGGTATTAGCTATCCGGTACAAAACGCCAGCATGTAAAAGTTCAGGTCCTGAAAGCCCAATTACAAATTTGGTTTTACTTATTTTCTCTTCCTGTGCACTAAGGTTTTTATTGAGGACAAATAATGTTAGGATCAATATTGCATATTTCATACTAATTAATTTATGGCTCCTCTATGTGGATGGTCTTTTACAAACTGATTGTTATCCCTACAGACGGATAAGAAAGATTTGTGATACTTGCCAGTTGCAAAAAGGAAGCTTTTTCGATTTTAAAATAAGCAGATGCAGCCTTTGCTCTTTTTTTATTTTTAGAAGCGGCCACAAACAAGATAATGCCACCGGCCACAGTAGCTGCACTAAGTAAATAGGCCCCGGTATAAGATTTATATTCAGGCTCAGCGGTACCTAAAGTAAGAAGGGTAATAAATGCGCCGGCTACTGTCTGGGATCCATCGGCTATCCAAGTGCCAAGCAGCCCCGTAGTGCCGGCTGCCGTCAGCACCCAGGCTGCTGTTTTTTGATATTTGCTTTTTTTAAGATACTCCAGCGGGGTACGTGGTTTCATTGGCTCTGTTTGCTGCGAAAAGCAGGAAGCAGAAATAGTGAGCATAGCAAGAGAAATAATCATTTTTTTCATGATAAGATGTTTTGGTTGATTTTATTTATTACATGCCTTGAAAACAAGTACGATCAACAGTGTCCTGTTTTTTTGCAACTCAATTTTACATTCGTTTGTGGGCCCGTATTAAACAATTAAAAATGCCAAATTACCCTGAAGCAAAAGCATGCTGAAATTGAATTATGAAGTACTAAAAATGGAACAAGTAATTTTTGCAACTAAGCATACAAATGAAATTGTTCGTTACAGTTATTTGCTATAATTTAATAGGTGAAGACAGCTTATTGCAGTATTTACTAATGCTTTTTCTAAATACCTGACTGATATGCCGCAAAAACTGTTACAGGATTTTCTATTTCAGCAAATAAAAGAAAAACTAGCACCGCAGATTACCTTAGTTGATGCGGTTGCAGCATCGCTGTATATCAGCATCGACAGTGCGTACCGGCGCATCCGTGGAGAAACACCACTAATTCTGGAAGAAGTACAACAGCTTTGCAAAGAGTATAAAATATCGCTGGACAGGCTGTTGAATGTTGAAGGCAATGCTACCATTTTTCAGGTGGTGCAGGTAGATAATAAAGATTATAGTTTTGAGCGTTATTTAACCGGATTGTTGCAAGGCCTGCGCCAGCTTCAATCTTATAAAAGCAAAGAAATTTTTTACCTCACAAAAGACCTGGCGATCTTTCATCTTTTCTGCTACCGGCCGGTTTTTGCATTCCGCTATTTTTTCTGGATGAAATCTATTTTGCAACACCCCGATTTCACTAACCGCTCTTTTAATATGGATTGCCTGCCGCCGAAAATAGAAGATATGGGCAAAAGTCTGTTGCGGATCTATAATGAAATACCTTCTGTTGAAATATGGAATAATGAATGCATCAACAGCACTATGGCACAAATTGAATATTACCGCGAAGCTGGTTTTTTTAAAAATCCTGATGATATTAAAATTATCTACGAAGGAGTAAAAGATACCATTGAACATATAAAGAACCAAGCGGAAATAGGCTGCAAATATTTACCGGAAGAAAAGCCGGACCTGAAAAAGGAGAACTTCTGCTTTTATCAAAACCGTGTAGTGCTGAGCGATAATACCATACTTGTATTGCATGATGGCGCCAAAACACTTTACCTCAATTACGACGTATTGAATTATATGGTAACAAGAGATGAGAAGCTTTGTGAAGATGTGCATCTGAAAATGCAGAACCTGATGCGCCGGGCTACCATACTCAGTACAGTAAGCGAAAAGCAGCGCAACATTTTTTTTTATACGCTGCTGAAAAAAATACCAAACTATTCTAAGACGCTGCAACAATGACCTCTGCTGAAATACAAATACAGATTTTTAAGAGTATCAAAAACAGCCTGCCGGCTCACCTGTCTATTGTGGATGAAGTAGCTGCTGTGCTGGAGGTAAGCACGGACAGTGTGTACCGGCGTATGCGGGGAGAAAAGCAATTGAGCATAGATGAATTGTTCCGGCTGTGCACCCACTTTCAAATATCGATGGATCATTTTTTGAACCTTAAATCAGAAGGTTTTTTATTTAGCGGAACGTTTGCACAGCCCTCTACTTTTAAGTTTGATGAATACTTGCTGGGTGTAGAGCAGCAACTGAAATACATGACCTCCTTCAAAGAAAAGCGTATGTACTTTTTACCGAAGGACATTTTGATTTTTCATCACTTTCAACTAAAAGAAATTGCTGCTTTCAAACATTTTTTTTGGATGAAAACACTTTTCCAGTCTCCGGAATTTTTGAAGAAAAAATTCGACTTCGCCAGCTACCCCGATCAATTGTTTGTTATTTCAAAAAGAATACTGAGCTACTACCTGCTACTAGATGCTACAGAAGTGTGGAGCATAGAAAACATAAACAGCACCATCCGGCAAATAGAATTTTATCGGGACACTAATATGTTTGAATCCGACCAGGATGTATTTATTATTTACGAAGCTTTTGAAAAGCTAATCACACATATTGAAGAACAGGCCGCCCTTGGTTACCAATTTAATATTGATGATCCAAAGAAAAAGCCGCAGGCCTCCTTTGCTCTTTATTATAATGAAGTTATTTTAGGTGACAGTTCTTTTTTGGTGGAGCTTGATGGCAAGCGCATGGTTTATATTACGCATAGTATTGCCAACTATATGACCACCAGGGATGTGCAGTTTTGCGATAATATGCATGAGCACGTGCAAAACCTGATGCGCAAATCAACTCTCATAAGTGCCGTAAGCGAACGGGAACGCTTACGCTTTTTTAAGTTCCTGCGCAACCGCATTACTACCCGAAAAGAAAAGTTGCAGCTATAATTGTTTTTGCATTTGCATTATTCTAAATTTCGAAGCAACAATATCACGTTGTACTTTCAATTTTTCTTTATCATATATACCAATAAAAGAGAATAACTTTTTTGGCCTTTTAT
>JBDSBL010000231.1:0-3982 GCA_039921625.1 Chitinophagaceae bacterium | reverse complement strand
GGTGAGCTAGCATTTGTTTCATTCCCGCTTCATTATGCGCTACTTCCAATACCAGGGTGGGATTTATTTGGAGTACGTCCCATCTGCCCCATAATCCGGTACTTTTTTTTACATGAGAAAGGCCATTGTGTAATGAAGGTGAGTCTATTGGAAAACCGACACTTTGTAAAAGTGATACCGTTTGTAATACCGGAAGTATATTTTTTGTTTGATAAATTCCAGGTAAATCAATGGTGTATTTTTCTGTTGAGTCCAGGGCGTTATTTTTTATTTCTAGATCGATTGAAGTAGCATTGGATTGGAAACTGACGACTCTAAAAAAGTCTTCCGAAAAATAAATTGGGGCTTTTTTGTTTTCAGCAATTTGAATAAATACAGGGTCGGTTTCTTCTCCTCTTTCACCAATTACAACGGGTGTTTCCTTTTTAATAATGCCTCCTTTTTCCGCAGCAATCAAGGGCAAAGTATTACCTAAAATTTGGGTATGGTCAAACCCAATATTAGTGATAATGGAAAGTAGCGGATTTATGATGTTGGTACTGTCTAACCGGCCACCAAGGCCCACTTCAATAATTGCAATATCCACAGCTTCCTGGGCAAAATAATCAAAAGCCATGGCCACTGTTATTTCAAAAAAAGAAGCATCCATTTGGGCAATGCATGGTTTTATTTTTTCAACAAATTGAACTACAAAATCCTCTGGCACCATGACTCCATTGATTTTTATCCGTTCCCGAAAATCATATAAATGAGGGGAAGTATATAAGGCGGTTTTATAACCTGACGCTTGTAAAATGGCTGCCAACATATGGCTTACCGAACCTTTTCCATTGGTGCCCGCTACGTGGATTGATTTAAAATTATTTTGTGGGTTTCCAATTTGCTCGCATAGACTAATAATATTATCCAGCGAGTTTTTATGAGCTGCTTGGCCAATGCGACTATACATCGGCAATTTGGTAAATAGAAAATGTAGCGATTCGGGGTAAGTCATGAGAGCCACAAAATTATTATGGGCAATAATGGTATCCAAAACTGAATGAACTATTTACTAAAAGAAAATAGGTAGGACCCAAAAAAAGCAGAAGTAATTACCTCTGCTTTTATAAAAATATTAATCAAAATAGAACCTAATTGGAGACCTTAAAATTAAACTGAACATTTACTGTTGACTCATGGTCTGATACATCAAATCGAATATTATTTAGGTATTGTATAATGGCATTTTTATAAGCTTGCCCGGTGTTGGTAGATCCTTTAGCCAATTGTAAAAACTGTCCGCGACCATCCGGCATTACTTTAATTTCTGCATATACAACGGCAGCAGGCAACTCACCCTGAAAGGAATAATAACGAACAATTTTGCGATCGCCACGAGTCACTCTTGGGCCACCGCCACCACCTCTTCCGGCATTGCCACTATAATTGGGAGATCCTGGTGTGCCTCCGGGTCTTCCCTGATCACCGGTGCCTCCGGCTACTCCCTCATTGCCGCCTCTTTCGTAAGTAGCTGCATCATTGCCGCCATTACCGGTGCCACCACGAACTCCACTCATAGTGGCTTTGGGCCTGGGAGGTGCAGGGGTGGCGGCAACCGGAGGAGCCGGACTCGTTTTTACTACTTTATTTTCTGTATTTATTTTTGTTGCCTTGGGATTGCTAATTGTTGGTTTTGTTATAGCCGGTGATTCTTCATTGCGGTCATCTGTTTCAATATCCTTTGCATTACTTTCTACTGTGTGTACTTGCTTTGGTGGATTGTAAGCAGTTGCTTCTTCAGGTGCCGGCTGGCCCGGAAGCATGGGTTGGTCAGAGCCAAAACCTGCATCACTGCTACCTAAGTTTACTTCTATACCTTCTTCAGCTATTGGCTCTGGCACATGAGGAATAGGCCACTTTATAAGAATAAGTAACAACAGCAAAGCTCCGGCTACTCCAAATGTGATGGAATAAGCTTTTACTTTCTTTTGTCTTTCAAAATCGTTGCTCATGTAAACCAGGTTATTCATACAAATGTAAAGGTTCAGGCTTTGACGGTAAAACGATGCAAAAGATAGAATAATTGCCTTTTTTTCTGCAGTACTTTTTTATGTTTTAACATATCATGCCAATCGCCGATAAATAAAGTAAGGCAAAACTTTCATCAGCTGCGCCACGGGCCACCATCTTTTTGGAATGTAAGCATGCCTTTTTTTTGCATCAATTGCTTGTTTCATTTGAAGCGCTGCCGTATGTGGAGATGCTACCCAAAACCGCTTATTTCCTTTAGCTTTTTTAGTACCAATAAAGCCAGGTTTAAGATCGGTGATAACAATATCTTTTTTTAATTTTTTAGCTTTTATATTTAGTCCTTCCGCGTATGTACTTACATACGCTTTGCTTGCACTGTAGGCAGGTGCCCAACTATTACCTCGCAAAGCAGCCATAGAGGATACAACTGCAATTTGACCCTGCCCTTTTTCCACAAAATAATTGAAAGCATAAGAAACGATCTCTACAAATCCGGAAACATTAGTTTTAGTTGTTTTGTTTTCAATTTCCCAAAGTAAATTAGGCGAAGGATCACCGATGCCTGCATTGTAAATGAGGAGGTCAATGCCTCTCATTTCAGTGATCAGTTTTTGCAGTTGAAATGTATTTTCAGTCCCCATTACATCAAAAGAAGAGGTATGTATTTTATGTGCGTAACGGGTTTTTAATTCTATTAAATTATTTTCTCTTCGTCCGGTGACGCCAACCTCCCAATCATCAGCCAAATAAAGCAACGCAAGCTCCCGACCAATTCCAGATGTGGCTCCAATAATGATCACTTTTTTTGGAACCATACCATCAATTTATGCGGGTTTATTAAAAGAATTTTCGTTCTATTTATATGAGGTTAAATAAAAAGAGAAGTGCTAGATCATTGAATAATTATAAATAATTGAGAATGATGTAGTATTTGATAAACTCGATACTAACTAAAAAAATATTCATTAGCCTCCAATTAATTTTGCTGCTACAAATGCAGCCGCCGCTGCTATTGTTCCAATTACAGTCACCTTAATTGCGCCCTTAAATACCGGTTGGCCAGTTACCTTGCTTTTGAAATAACCAAAAAAGAACAAACAGATAATAGTAATTACCGCTGAAATTTTTAATCCTTCCATTGGAGTATCAGTAAAAAAATAAGGAAGTAATGGAATGATCCCTCCAACTATATAAGAAATGCCAATCGTAAGCGCACTATTGCGTGCTCGATTTGCGTCTGGTTTCTCCAATCCTAATTCAAACTTCATCATGAAGTTTACCCACTTGTCTTTATCCTGAGAAAGTTCGTTGACCAGCATTTCCTGCCCTTCATCACTAAATCCATATTCCGCAAAGATTTCCTTGATCTCTGCCTTTTCTTTTTCCGGCACATTTTCTACCTCTAAATATTCTCTTTGCAATTCAGATGCATAATGCTCTTGTTCTGTTTTCCCTGCTAAATAACCACCAAGGCCCATAGCAATAGAACCAGCAATTATTTCTGCTATTCCCGCAGTGGTCACAATGTGATTGTCTGAAACCGCACTGCTGATACCTGCAGCTAATGCAAATGGAACTGTAAGTCCATCACTCATTCCAATAACTATATCCCGGATAAAGTCAGAGCTTTTTAAATGCTCTTCCTGATGGTGGTCGTGAGTGGAATGTGCAATAGGAGATTGAGACATACTATTATTTAAAAAATAAAAAAGTGCAGGCAATTGTTATCGGCATGCTATTAAAAATGCTATTGCCAAAAAAAGGTTATAAGTATAATTTGTATTAAGTCTTTTTAATAAAATTAAAGTAACGACACTGTATATAAAGAAGAGATAGTTAGTTAGCGGGCAAAATCGCTTTCAAAACGGCCTTTAATTCGCTCGATCGGTGGATTGTAATAACCAAATTTCAAACGGGGAAATTCATCCGTAAGTAGCTCCATTAATTGTTTCATTCCAAGTACTTCCCCTGT
>JBDSBL010000230.1:0-8653 GCA_039921625.1 Chitinophagaceae bacterium | reverse complement strand
ACCCGGAAACAATAAGTATTTCGCTTCTTAAAAATTGCAATGAATCTATCAAAATTTAAGTAGTATTATAGTCACAACAATTGAAAAGCTATACCAACCACAAACAAGAAACTAACGATTAATTTTTAAATAGTTACACATGCCACGAATCATCAAATCCGGATTAATACAAATGAGCTTGCCTAAAACGGAAGGTGAAGGCACTATAGAAGAAATAAAAGAAGCTATGGTGCAAAAACATATTCCGCTGATAGAAAAGGCCGGGGAACAAGGAGTGCAGATCCTGTGTTTGCAGGAGATCTTTAATACTCCTTATTTCTGCCCGGGACAAAATAAGGACTGGTATGCCTCTGCCGAACCTGTGCCCGGACCCACCACCAACCGCATGGCCGAATATGCCAAAAAATACAACATGGTCATCATCGTGCCGGTATATGAAAAAGAACAAGCAGGAGTATTGTATAACACCGCAGCCGTAATAGATGCAGATGGAACTTATTTAGGAAAATATCGTAAAAATCACATTCCACATACTTCCGGTTTTTGGGAAAAATTTTTCTTTAAACCAGGCAATTTAGGATATCCGGTTTTTCAAACAAAGTACGCAAAAGTGGGAGTTTACATTTGCTACGACCGCCACTTTCCGGATGGGGCGCGGGTATTAGGCTTAAATGGAGCTGAGATCGTCTACAATCCTTCGGCTACAGTTGCAGGTTTATCTCAATATTTATGGAAACTGGAGCAACCGGCACATGCGGCTGCAAACGGTTATTTCATGGGCTGCATCAACCGTGTAGGAGAAGAAAAACCATGGAACTTGGGACGGTTTTATGGCACCTCTTATTTTGTAGATCCACGCGGACAAATATTTGCACAGGCTTCAGAAGATAATGATGAATTATTAGTAGCGGAATTTGACCTTGATATGATTGAAGAAGTACGGAATACCTGGCAGTTTTTTCGCGATAGACGGCCAGAAACTTATGAGAAACTGGTAGAATTATAAACGCTTTTTTGCTCTAAAAGAAACCAGATCATACGTACTTTTTATTGTAAGTATTAATAAAGATCGAAGGTGTAGATTTCTTTACTATACTTTGTAAATTCATCAATGCATAATTGTTGATTTATATCTTTTAATATTGAAAGATTTATATTTTATATTAAAGCTAAGTCAGTTCGGCAAACGTTTTACTTCGATAAGGGCCTCAATAAACATAAAAGTATGTCACTCCTAAACAACCGATTATCTGCTGAAGAATACGATAAAAACTTTAGTGATATTCATCCCCCTTTCGAATCTAAAGATGCCGCTTTGGTAGAAGCCAATCGATGCCTTTTTTGTTATGATGCGCCCTGCATTAAATCTTGCCCTACCGGCATCAACGTGCCAAAATTCATTAAACAAATAACTACAGATAATGTAAAAGGATCGGCACATACCATTTTTGTTTCCAACATAATGGGAGCCGGCTGTGCCAAGGTATGCCCCGTAGAAAAATTATGCGAGGGTGCTTGTGTTTTTAACCTGATGGAGGAAGAACCAATAGCAATTGCAAAACTGCAACGATATGCTACTGAAAAAGCAATGAATGCGCAATGGCAGTTATTTACCCGCAAGGAGCCCAATGGAAAAAAAGTAGCTGTGATTGGCGCCGGCCCTGCTGGCCTCTCCTGCGCACACCTGCTATCACGTGAAGGTGTGGCGGTTACTATTTTTGAAAAGGAAAGTAAAGGTGGAGGCTTGATGACCTATGGCATTGCAGGGTATAAAGTAACACCACAATTTTGCGAGGAAGAAGTAGCCTACATTTTATCTATTGGCGGAATAGAAGTAAGGTATAATCAGGCGTTAGGAAAAGATATTTTTCTGTCCGATTTACAAAAAGAATATAACGCAGTTTACCTCGGCATTGGAGTAGGTCTCGCAAGGCAATTAAATATTCCGGGTGAGGAATTAACCGGTGTGGTAGATGCCATTGAATTCATTTATCACTTACGCTCCAGCCCATTTTCTCAAATAGTAGTAGGTGACAAAGTAGCGGTGATAGGTATGGGAATGACCGCGATTGATGCCGCTACGCAAGCCAAACGATTAGGTGCTAAAGAGGTAACGCTTATATATAGAAGAACGGAAGAAGAAATGCCTTGTACGGAAGTAGAATTAAATATTGCAAGGCTGGATGGTTGCGGAGTACGTTGGCTGGCGGCTCCTAAAGAAGTGATAGGAGAAGGTGGAAACGTAACCGGCCTCGTATGCAGCCAAATGGAGTTAGGAGCAGCCGATAGCTCCGGCAGAAGATCTCCGGTGGATACCGGACATACGTTTACACTGGCGGTGGACATGGTAATAAAAGCAGCAGGACAAATGCCCTTTACTTCCCTGGTGGATAGGGAAAGAGTTACGCATCAGGGAGGAAAAATAGTGGTGCACGAAAAAGCTATTACGAATATAGAAGGCCTTTTTGCCGGAGGCGATTGTGTGAATGGAGGTAAAGAAGTAGTAGATGCAGCACAAGCCGGCAAGGATGGAGCGGCAGCTATTTTGAAGTACCTGGAGTTGGGTGATTATGATACAAGAGCGGCATTTGAAAAAAAGAAGACACCGAATATTAAGGAACCAAATCCGATTGGTTTTTCTATAGGCAATGCTGTCCCATAGACTTACAAAAGTGGAACGGAGCGTCGCAACAAATGTTGAATCAGGGCTAAAAGCCGGCTACCAATTGGTTCATTTCTGCATCAAAAATCAGCACCTAATTTGGTAGGTATTATTTGTAGTTTGTAATAAAAAAAATTCTCATGGCGGACATAAGTGCAAATTTCCTCGGCATCAAATCTCCCAATCCGTATTGGCTGGCGAGTGCCCCGCCAACAGATAAAAAAATAAATGTGCTGCGGGCTTTTGAAGCCGGTTGGGGCGGCGTGGTATGGAAGACGTTGGGCAGCCAGGTTAAAAATGTTTCCTCGCGTTATTCAGCGGTTGACTTTGGCGGTAGCCGGGTGATGGGTTTTAATAATATTGAATTGATTTCTGACCGTCCCTTGGATATTAATTTACAAGAAATTAAAGAGGTGCTGCGCCTTTTTCCTGACCGCGCTATGGTGGTATCCCTGATGGCGGATAACAATAAAGAAAGCTGGCACGAACTCATAAAAAAGGTGGAAGACACAGGAGCGCATGGCTTTGAATTAAACTTTGGCTGCCCGCATGGAATGACGGAAAGAGGTATGGGAGCTGCTGTAGGTCAGGACCCGGAAATAGCAAAAATGGTAGTGGAATGGGTGATGGAAAAAGCAACCATACCTGTGATCACAAAGCTGACTCCCAATGTACATTCTGTAGTGCCTACCGGCAAAGCCTGTGTAGCAGCTGGGTCTAATGCTTTGTCTCTCATCAATACCATACAATCTGTGACGGGTATTGATTTAAATACGTTGGTACCGAATCCTTACGTAGCCGGCAAGTCTGTATTTGGAGGCTATTGCGGACCTGCAGTGAAACCAATTGCATTAAAATTTTTAGCTACTATTAGTCAAAATGAAATAACAAATAAAGTTCCTGT
Organism: Chitinophagaceae bacterium; assembly: GCA_039921625.1. Classification (GTDB taxonomy): domain Bacteria; phylum Bacteroidota; class Bacteroidia; order Chitinophagales; family Chitinophagaceae; genus Flavisolibacter. The sequence continues at coordinate 5,087 of JBDSBL010000230.1, read as the reverse complement.
TTCTGGCATTGGGGGCGTCAGTACATGGAAAGATGCGGTGGAGTTTATGTTGTTGGGTGCATCCAACGTGCAAGTATGCACCGCAGCCATGACGCATGGATTCCGCATCATTGAAGACCTGTGTGAAGGGCTTACTAATTGGATGGATGATAAAGGATTTGCTACCATCTATGATTTTATTGGCAAATCAGTTCCTACACTTACGCATTGGGAAGATCTGGATATTAATTACCACCATGTAGCCCTTATTGACCAGAGCAAATGCATTCATTGCGGCCTTTGTTATATAGCCTGCGAGGATACGTCGCATCAATCCATTTCTCTTACTTATGGAAAGCCTTACAACACCTACGCCATTAAAGAAGAAGAATGTGTTGGTTGTAATTTGTGCGACCTTATTTGCCCGGTGGACGATTGCATCACCATGGTAGAGCAGCGCAAAGGAGATGACTATTTAAACTGGAAAGACTTTCAGCGATTAGGACTTCCTTTAAATAAGCATTAAAAATTGCTTATAATTTATCTATAAAAAATTGTCGGGCCCATCAACCTTCTTTCGCAATCTCACACTTCTTTTGTAAATTAATGGCGATTGCTGCCGTATGATTTCTTTTATACTCAATAATAGCCTCGTTCAAACGTTGCTTCCTGTGGGAAGCACAGTGCTTGATTATGTTCGGTACCACCAAAATTTAATGGGGACCAAAATAGGTTGCCGCGAAGGAGATTGCGGTGCCTGCACCCTTTTAATTGGTGATTTTGAAAAGGACCAATTAGTATATCGTTCGGTTACCTCCTGCCTTATGCCATTGGGCAATGCGGCAGGCAAACATATAGTAACAGTAGAAGGATTGAACATGCAGGAACTGTCCCCGGTGCAAAAGGCCATGGCTGAAACCAATGGCACGCAATGTGGTTTTTGTACGCTTGGTTTTGTCCTTTCATTTACCGGTTTTGTGCTTAATAGCCACACTAAAAATTATAAAGAAAGTATCGCTTCTATTGACGGAAATATTTGCCGCTGCACGGGGTATAAATCAATAGAAAGAGCCGCTAAAATAATAACAGAACAGTTGGCAGACAAGCCTGAAAAAGATACTATAAACTGGCTGGTAGATCAACAGTTTATACCTCTATATTTTAAGGATATCGAAAAAGGCTAATAGATCTACAAAACAGTTTGCTGCAGCAAAATGGGGTGGGCAATGGAAGCCCGGTTCATTTTCACATTAGCGGTGGCACAGACCTTTTGGTACAAAAACCATTGCACGTTAAAAATTCTAATCCGCAATTTTTATACAACAAACAAATCCTTCAAGGCATTAAATATGAAAATGAGAATTGTGTAATTGGTGCTGCCACCACGGTAACGCAGTTTGCAGAATCTGCTATAATTCAAGAAATATTTCCAAAGCTGTCACAGTATATAAAATTGATTTCTTCTACCCCCATAAGAAACATGGCCACGCTTGCGGGCAACTTTGTCAATGCCTCTCCTATTGGAGACATCACTATTTATTTTTTAGCGCTTGATGCTTCTTTGGTATTAAATAAGGAAGGCCTGCAGCGCACTATAAAACTGAAAGATTTTTATAAAGGCTATAAGCAAATAGACAAAGCAAAAGATGAAATTATTGAGGCAATAACCTTTTTACCACCCCAAAAAAATGAGTTGTTTCATTTTGAAAAAGTATCAAAACGAACACACCTGGATATTGCTTCCGTGAACACGGCTTGTCACCTAAAATTAAAGGATGACCAAACTATTGGAGAAATACACCTGGCTGCCGGTGGCGTGTTTGCTTATCCTTTGTACTTGCTACAAACAGTTACTTTTTTAACAGGCAAAAATATTACGCTTTCCATTTTAGATGAAGCACTTTCAATAATGGATGGAGAAATTGCACCCATCTCAGATGCAAGGGGAACAGAAAGGTATAAACGGTTACTGTTGCGCCAATTGGTACTATCTCACTTCGTTACTTTTTTTGGTCCGTTAGATCCGGTAAAAAAAATATTAAATGTTCACTGAAAAAAAGACTGAGAAAAAAGTAGCTCCTTATGCCAACCTGGATGCAGCCGGCCATGTCACCGGCCGTTCTCTATATGTAGATGATCTCCCTGTTTTGCAGGGAACGTTGTATGCTAAAATTTTTGATTCTCCCTATGCACATGCCCAAATCAAAAAGCTTGATTTTTCAAAAGCAGAAAAACGGCCCGGGGTAGTGAAAATATTCACGGCATTTGATATTCCCGGAGCCAATCAAATAGGAGGCATTGTGCCCGATGAGCCTCTGATGGCAACGGAAGAAGTCATTTTTCAAGGGCAACCCATATTACTTATTGTAGCTGAAAACGAAGAAATTGCAGAAGAGGCGTTTCAGGATATTGTTTTAGAAGTAGCTCAACTACCCGTCATTACAGATCCAAAAGAAGCCTTCCGCCAAGGTCAGTTATTATGCAAATCAAGGTCTTTTATTAAAGGAAATAGTGAAGCAGGATTTGCATCAGCCACTTATATATTTGAAGGTGAGGCCGAAACAGGAGGACAGGAACATTTGTACCTCGAAACCCACGGCGCCTACGCTTACCCGGTGGAGCAAGACGGCATAAAAATTTATTCTTCTACCCAAGGTTTGCGCCATGTGCAGGAAACAGTAGCACACCTGCTTGGGCTTAAAATGCATAAGGTAGAAGTAGACACAACCCGCCTTGGTGGTGGCTTTGGTGGAAAAGAAGATCAGGCAGCTATGTGGGCGTCCATGGCAGCTTTGGCAGCAAGTATCTTAAAGAAACCGGTAAAATGTGTACCGCACCGTATGGAAGATATGCGGATGACGGGCAAACGAAATCCTTATAAAAGCGATTATAAAATAGGCCTCGATAAAGACCTCAATATTGTAGCCTACGAAGCTACTTATTACCAAAATGGAGGTGCCGCTGCAGATCTTTCTCCGGCTATATTAGAACGCACTTTATTTCACGGCACCAATAGTTATAACATTCCGCATGTACAATTAACGGCACATTCCTGCAAAACAAATCTTCCGCCCAATACGGCCTTTCGTGGCTTTGGCGGACCGCAGGGAATGTTTGTGATAGAAGCGGCCATAGATCATGCGGCAAAAAAATTAGGGACCACCGCAGCCCTTATTCAGCGCAAAAACCTGATGGACAATGGAACTGAGTTTGCCTACGGCCAAATAGCTACTCAATGCGAAGCAATCCCTTGTTGGGAGGAAGCAACAGAACAATTCAACCTTGACCTTATTAAAAAAGAAGTTGAACAATACAATGCCAGCCATACTTTTTATAAAAAAGGTATCTCCTTAATGCCCATTTGCTTTGGTATTTCATTTACCAATACAATGATGAATCAGGCAAGGGCCCTTGTGCATGTGTACTGGGATGGCAGTGTAAGTGTAAGTACCGGTGCTGTGGAGATGGGTCAGGGCGTGAATATGAAAATGTTGCAGGTGGCCGCATTTTCTTTTGGCATTTCTTACAATAAAATAAAAGTAGAAACCACCAACACAACAAGAGTAGCAAATACCTCCCCTTCCGCCGCTAGTGCTACTGCTGATCTTAATGGCAAAGCTTTGGAAAATGCATGTGATCAAATAAAGAAAAGATTGGTAGCAGCAGCACGAATAATTTTGAAAACGGATGACGATGCTTCCATTCTATTAAAAGATGAAAAAGTATTTGTTGGAGAAATAGAGTCAAGTTTAACGTGGGAAGAGCTTGTGTTGCAAACGTTTGCACTGCGCATTAATTTAAGTGCAAAAGGCCATTATGCAACTCCCCTTATTCATTTTGATAAAAAGATTGAAAAGGGCCATCCATTTGCCTACCACGTATATGGCACAGCTATCACAGTGGCCACAGTAGATTGCCTTCGGGGTATCTATGAAATAGATTCGGTGCAAGTGGTACATGATTTTGGCTCCAGCATTAATCGAGGCATTGACCTTGGTCAGTGCGAAGGAGGCATTGTACAAGGAATTGGCTGGATGACGATGGAAGAAGTTGTATACAATGAAAAAGGAAAATTATTGTCCAATGCACTTTCTACTTACAAAATCCCGGACATTTATTCAGTGCCTAAAGAATTAGATATTTATTTTTTAAAAACAGAAGGTTCCCAATTAGCCATTCAAAAATCTAAAGCAGTAGGTGAACCACCATTAATGTATGGAATAGGTGCTTTTTTTGCCATCCGGAATGGAATGCTTGCCTACAATCCGAATGCAATAATACCTTACACCGCTCCCATTACTCCAGAAAAAGTATTAATGGCTTTATACGATAACGGAGCATGAGCGAGCAAGGAATATATAGTAAAAGATGTTGGCTTGATGGCAACCTGGAAGAGGCCACTATCTATTTTGAAAATGGAATAATTACCCAAATAAAAAGGGGCCCGTTAAATGATTTCACGGGAATAAAAAATGCTGGCAACGATCTATTAATGCCTGGTGCAATTGATGCCCATGTACATGTAAATGAACCTGGACGAACTGACTGGGAAGGGTTTGATACCGCCACGCAAGCTGCTGCTGCCGGTGGCATTACCACTATTATAGATATGCCCTTGAATGCTAGTCCTGTGACTACTTCGCTGCTTGCCTTACACCAAAAAATAAAAGCAACCGAAGGAAAACTTCATGTAAATGTTGGCTTTTATGGAGGTTTAGTTCCTACTAATTGTAACAAAATTGAATCGCTGATAACTGGTGGTGTATTTGGCATTAAAGCTTTTCTTACCCATTCAGGAATTGATGAATTTCCAAACGTATCCATAGAAGATTTGGAAAATGCAATGCCCATCATAGCCCGCAATAAAATACCGCTTTTGGTTCATTGCGAATTATCTGACGGCCACCATCTGGAGCGCTTAGTAACGCATCCAACAAACTATAATGCCTACTTGCAAAGCAGGCCCAAAGAATGGGAGAATAAGGCAATAGCAGTGATGGTCGATTTGTGTAGAAAGTATCAATGTGCGGTGCATATAGTGCATGTTTCATCAGCCGAAAGTTTACACATAATAAAAAGTGCAAAAGAGGAAGGGCTGCCCGTAACCG
>JBDSBL010000229.1:0-8298 GCA_039921625.1 Chitinophagaceae bacterium | reverse complement strand
ATATTGTACCGATTGTAGAACCCGAAGTTTTGATGAATGGGGATCATACTATGGAACAATGTTATGCGGTAACCGAGCATGTTTTGAAGACGCTGTTTTATCAACTATATCAATATAAAATTGATTTGGAAGGAATGATATTAAAGCCCAACATGGTTATTGCCGGAATAGAAAGTACTATGCAAAATACCATAGAAGAGGTAGCCGAAGCTACTGTGAATTGTTTGCTAGCCACCGTTCCAGCGGCGTTGCCTGCCATTGCTTTTTTATCTGGCGGACAATCCCCAGAAGATGCGGCGGCACATTTAAATGCCATGTATACAAAGTACAAAAATAGCTTGCCGTGGATCGTTAGTTTTTCATTTGCAAGAGCCATTCAACAACCCGCATTGGATGTGTGGAAAGGACAAGATGCCAATGTGCAAGAAGCACAGAAGCTATTGTATCAACGGGCTAAATTAGATGCAGCAGCACGGCAGGGTGAGTACATAAAGTAAATAGAGTGCGGCGCTGTTAAGCTGAGCGAAATGCCAAATTTTGCGAACACTTTTGAGGCAATTATTCAATGCGAGCTATGTAAAAAGGAATAAAGAATATGAGAAAAAAGCTCCAATGAAAAGATGAGGTACAAGGGAGTGACACAACGAAGTTTCATAGAATTACTAATGCCCGTACAATAAAAAAATTCTTTGGGCTTCTGAGACTGTACAATCATAATGCAGTAAAATCACTATACTTTATACAGCTTGTAATTAGTGTGATAACCTGTTTTTATCAGTAATATGGGACCAATTAAATGGAGAAAGTAGGGTACCTCCTCCAGCTATAAAAAATAAATGGTTTAAATTAAGGGTGCCTATAATCATTGGTACGCATTGTATATCATAAAAAAAAGTCTGCGGAAATTAAGTACACGCAATGTAATGCCCGCAACACGCAATGGCTCTTCAGAACTAAAAACTTATTTTTCACCATCTACTTAATTTAGAGAATTATGGAAATATCTCCCATGGCAGGAAAGCCGGCAAAACAAGAGATACTCGTCAACATTCCTCGCCTTGTAACGGCCTTCTATACCGAAAAACCGGATGCTGCGATTGCAAGCCAGCGAATAGTGTTTGGCACCTCCGGCCACCGTGGTTCTTCACTAACAAATTCATTTAATGAAAACCATATTTTGGCCATCACCCAAGCCATTTGCTTTTATCGCAAAGAACAAAAAATTGACGGTCCTTTATACCTTGGCTTTGATACACATGCCCTATCCGAACCGGCATTTGCAACCACCATGGAAGTGCTGGCAGCCAATGAGGTAACAGTAATGATTGCCGATAAGGATGAATACACTCCCACGCCGGTTATCTCGCATGCTATTTTAAAATATAATAAGGAGCGAAATACAGGTTTGGCAGATGGCATTGTGATTACGCCTTCTCACAATCCACCGGACGATGGAGGGTTCAAATACAATCCGCCCAGCGGCGGGCCGGCGCCAGGCAATGTTACAGATGGGATAGAAAAGAAAGCCAATGAACTGCTGCAAACCAACCTTCAATCAATAAAAAGAATCTCTTTTACAAAAGCATTAGCTGCTGCCACCACGCACCGCCATGATTACCTCAATACCTATATTAATGATCTCAGAAACGTCATTGATATGGATCTTATTCGTGATTCAAAAATCCATATCGGAGTTGATCCGCTGGGTGGTGCCGGGGTTCATTATTGGGAGCCTATAGCTGATCTATATCAACTCAATTTGACCGTTGTAAACAAAATTGTTGATCCCACTTTCAGTTTCATGACCGTAGACTGGGATGGACAAATCCGTATGGATCCATCCTCTTCATACGCCATGCAACGTTTGATTGCCATGAAAGATGATTATGATATTTCCTTTGCCTGCGATACGGATCATGACCGGCATGGAATAGTTACTAAAAGTTCCGGATTATTAAATCCCAATCATTATTTATCTGCTGCGGTCTTTTATCTACTTCAGCACCGGCCGGGTTGGAATAAAAAAGCAGCTGTTGGCAAAACAGTAGTCACTACTCAACTCATTGATCGCATAGCAAAAAAATTGGGGCGACCGATTGATGATGTACCGGTTGGATTCAAATGGTTTGTTGATGGCTTATTGAATTCATCACTTTGCTTTGGCGGTGAAGAAAGTGCGGGCGCCTCATTTTCAAGATTTGATGGCCGTGTGTGGACGACGGATAAAGATGGGTTTATACCTGCCCTGCTCTCAGCAGAGATCACAGCTAAGATGGGAAAAGATCCGGGTATAATTTATAATGAACTCACCAAAGAATTAGGCGAGCCTTTCTATGATCGCATTGAAGCAAAAGCAACTGCAGAAGAAAAAGAGAAATTAAAAAATCTTTCCCCTTCACAAATAAAAGACAAGGACATGGCAGGTGAAGAAATTAAACATATTCTAACCACCGCCCCGGGAAATAATGCACCGATAGGAGGACTTAAGGTAATAACAGAGAACGGTTGGTTTGCGGCACGTCCTTCAGGGACAGAAGATATTTATAAAATCTACGCGGAAAGTTTTTTAGGTAAAAACCATTTGAATAAAATGATTGATGAAGCCCAAACCATTGTCAATGCTGCATTACAGCTGGATTAAATCGAATTTATGAAATTAAAATTGATTCCTTCGGCGCTGGAGCTCATATCCAATTTGAGCACCTTTTTTTAGATAAGTGATAATGATTTTACCTATTAAAACGAGGAGCCCATGCGGAAAGAACTATACAGTTCTGATCAAATGAAACATTTCGGCAAAACACTTTGCAACAAGACATATAATATGTTCGGAGCCTGCCAAAAACCATCTTTTAAAACGGCTTTCCGACATTGAAAACACTTTGCAGGAAGTACGAAAATTGCTGACAGATTCAATTAAAAAAAACTATCAGATAACTCTGGCGGGAGAATGGCTGATTAATAATTGTTACAATTAATTATAAAATTTATCAAAGTCAAAAATCCCAAAGCAATCTTAGGACCTAATTTAGGAATGAACTGTTTTGAATTGATTAGTTAGACAATTGAGGGTAATTGCTAAAAATGATAGTGCCACACTAGAACAAATAAATGATGAATTTATTATTTAAGATTTAGAATTAGGCTTTTTACATCAATTAAAAATGAGCCTAGTGATTTGATAGCAAAACTTCTTCCATAATTTGATTTTAATGACCAATATGAAAAATGTTCAATCAGAAAAAATACAAAATTCACTTCTCATATTGATATTAATTTAAGGGTGATATAATATGTAAAATATTTACTGGTGCAAGTGAAAGGAAAAGAAAATTTTACCCTTTTGATGAGATAGTGAGAGAATAAATACCTTTTTTAAAAAATGGCAAAACTCCCGAAAATCAAACAATTGTAATAGTATAAAAAACATCGCTGATAGGAGTTTGATTTGACCAATGGAAACTAAAAACTATACAGGGAAGCCTATTGGTATGGAGCATCCGCTTTAAATCCCTAAAATAAAAAACCCTTATCAAACTTAAGACTGATAAGGGTTTTAAAATTAAACTGTGCCCAGGACTGGAATCGAACCAGCACATCCTTGCGAACGGCAGATTTTGAGTCTGCTGCGTCTACCAATTCCGCCACCTGGGCAGGTAACGAACGGCGGCAATATTACAACATTTGCATTAATTGAAGCAAGGCCCTTCTATTTTTTTATTGAATTAAATAAAACAGATTTAAGAAACTCAATTTTTTTAGGAGCCTTTTAAAGTCATATCAATCTTGTCTTTTTGTAAAATAACCAATGGTAGTAATTCATGAATGGCTTTTAGAATTACCATTTATTTAATTGGTTTTATTTAAAGATCTGCTCCTCTATTTTTTATTTTAATGAACTACTTCTTCTTTATTTACTTTGCCGCTTATTAGTTTAGTTAGCCCCATAATTATGATTAAAATAGGATTGATAAAAGAAGGAAAATTGCCGGCTGATAACAGGGTAGCTTTGACACCCTCGCAATGCAAATGGATAAACAACCACTATCAAAATATTACCATCGTTGCCCAGTCATCAGACTCTCGCTGCTTTAAAGATGCTGAATATCAAAAACACGGTGTAGAGATTGTGACAGATGTCCTTGATTGTGATGTATTAATTGGAATAAAAGAAGTGCCTCCCAACCAATTGATAAATGGCAAATCGTACTTTTTCTTTTCTCATACCAAAAAGAAGCAGGCACATAATCAAAGTTTATTGCAAACAATTATAGAAAAAAATTGCACCTTGATTGACTTTGAATGTCTTGAGCATGAGGATGGTCAACGCATTATAGGTTTTGGATTTTTTGCCGGCATTGTAGGCGCACACAATGGTATGATGGGATTTGGAAAGCGAGATGGCTCTTATTCATTAGAAAGAGTGTATCAGCAAAATAGTTTGCGGAAATTAATTGATACCTACTTTGGCTTAAAGTTGCCGAATATTAAAATTGCAGTAACAGGTTCTGGAAGGGTAGCGCATGGCATTTTGGAAGTAATGAACCTGATGGAAATAGTAGAAGTTGAAAAAGAAGATTTTGTAAAAAAAACCTTTGCTTATCCGGTTTATGTGCAATTAAAAGGGGCTGATCTTTACCAGCATTACCAAAGCAAAAGCTATAACAGGGACCATTTTCATCAGCATCCGGAAGAATATGAATGTTTGTTTTCAGAATATACGGCACATGCAGATATTTTAATGAATGGCATTTATTGGGATAAAAATCTCCCGCGTCTTTTTGAAAAGGAAGCAATAGCAAATCCAGATTTCCGAATACAAGTAATTGCTGATGTTACAGATGATTCCTTTGGATCGGTGCCTATCAATTTAGGTGATCATCCTATAGAGGATCCTATTTATGGAGTGGACAGAAAAACGTTTCAAAAAACAAAACCTTACCTCCCAAATTCAGTGGATGTAATGGCCGTAAGCAACTTGCCAAACGAGCTACCGAGAGATGCTTCGCAATATTTCGGGCAGCAACTAATTAAATTTATTTTGCCTGAATTTTTGCAGGATGCATCGGAGGTAATACAAAGAGCTACCATTGTAAAAAACGGACAACTCACACCGGCTTTCGCCTACTTACAAGATTATGCAACAGGAGGAGATGTTGGATTATAAATGGAGGTAATAATCTTTTAAAAGAGATTTGAATTGCGGTGAATAGTTTCTCCCTTCTGTGCAAATAGCCATTTCAAAATCCTCTGTCGTTGCCGGTTTTTTTCTGCCACCTTGTAGCAACAATCGGAATGGGTGGTGACTGTTTGATGGGCTTACAGTAATAGATTTATATAGAAAAAATCCTTCCTTAAGTAACCTATTTTCAATTTCCTTTTTTCGTTTGAAAGGCAATAGCAGAAAAAAGAATCCATCATCAGAAAGCAATTGGTTGATGAAGGCAACTACATCGGGTAGGCTGAGTTCTTGGCTGTGGTGCGCTACGTTTTTATTTGTATTTGGTGACGGTAATTCATTTTCGTAAAACGGTGGGTTGCAGATTATGTAATCGTACTTTTTATCTGTTTTCCAATTGGCAATATCTTGTACTTGTACCGTTAGTTTTTCTTTCCATGGCGATGCCTGAAAGTTTTGATAGGCCATGCTTCCAGCCTCTTCCTCAATTTCAACAGCATCAAAATAAAGATCGTTTTTTTGAGCCACCATCAGGGTTAGCAAACCTGTACCTGTACCTATGTCCAGCAATTTTTTACCACAATTATTAAAGAAAGATATTTCCGCAGCGCACCAGGCACCAAACAGGCAACTATCTGTGCATACTTTCATGGCGCAACCTTCCTGATGCACGATGAATTGTTTAAATTGAAAATAAGAGTTTTTCATTTTGCTATTACCAACCTCCCCGGGCGGATGCGGAAACGGAAAGAGGAGCGAAATCGCTTTCCAAAAATTTATAATACCCCGTGATAGCGATCATGGCTGCATTGTCTGTGCAATATTCAAAAGGGGGAAAAAACGTATTCCAACCATTTGTGATACCTGATTCCTGCAAGGTAGATCGCAAACCACTATTGGCCGATACACCACCTGCAATGCAAATGTCAGTGATGCCCGTTGCCTTTGAAGCTTTTTGCAATTTTTGAATTAATATAGACACAATTGTTTTTTGAATAGAAGCACAAAGGTCATTTCTATTTTGGACCACGAAATCTTCACGCAATTTCTTTTGCTTTTGCAGGAAATAAAGTATGGACGTTTTTAACCCGCTAAAACTAAAATTAAGTCCTTCAATTTTAGGTTCTGCAAATGTAAATTTGGTAGGATCGCCCAATTGGGCATAAGCATCAATCAAAGGACCACCGGGATAGGGCAGGCCTAACATTTTTGCAGATTTATCAAACGCCTCACCTGCTGCATCATCCAATGTTTCTCCAATTATTTCCAATTGTGTAGGGCTTTTGGCCAGTACTATTTGGGTATGCCCGCCACTTACAGTAAGACAAAGAAATGGGAATGAGGGTCGATGGTCTGGAATGAGATTAGCCAATACATGAGCCTGCATATGGTGTACAGAGATCAACGGAATATCTAATGCTAATGAAATAGACTTTGCAAATTGACTGCCTACTAATAACGAACCTATTAATCCTGGAGATTGCGTAAAAGCAATACCACTTATTTCTTCAAGGGTTACCCCGGCTTGTTGCAAAGCAACTTCTACTACGGGTACAATATTCTGCATATGTGCCCTGCTAGCAAGCTCCGGTACCACACCACCGTACTTTTCATGCACGGTTTGATTTGCTATATAGTTGGATAATATTTTTCCATCCCTGCATACAGCAGCCGAAGTTTCATCGCAAGAAGATTCTATGGCAAGAATAGTGACCCTTTTTTCTTTATTTACTAATGCATCCATCAAGAACTACCAAACAGTTTTTTAGTTATTTATAATTTTTGTGTTGGCTTATTATTTTTAGAAATCGTGATAGGCAAATTCGAAAAATTTTGTATTGCCCTTTTTAAAAAAACAATTATCAGAAAAGGGAATGCTACTCATTCGCAATAATCGTTTTTGACTAAAGTGAATATTATTAGTTAGACCTTATTGCCACTACAGGATCCATGCGAGCCGCTTGCAAAGCAGGTACGATCCCGGCAACAATGCCGGCAATAATGCAGATGGCCATTGCTAAAATGATAATTCCCGGTGATAAGAAAATTGGAAAGTGAAAAACAGAGGTTACTATTTTGGTGAGTATATATACAAGCAGCAAACCAATGAGCCCGCCAATAATACAAAGGAATGCTGACTCTGCAAGAAACTCAGAAAGGATAACTCCATTTTTGGCACCAATGGCTTTTTTTAATCCTATTTGCCCGGTACGTTCCTTTACCGTCACAAACATAATATTGGCCACCCCAAATATGCCGACAATAAAAGATAAAGCACCAATGGCCCAACCTCCAATATTCACACTAACAAAAGCCGTGCTCATAGATTCACTAAAATCATTAATATCATTCAATGCAAAATCATCATCCTGTGTTGGGCTAAGTTTATGAATGGCCCGCATACTTCCCCGCAGGTCATCCTTCAGTATTTTTGCATTCAAATTATCTACTCCCTGAACCAATATTAATGGAGAAGAATTTTCTTCGTTCATGATGGTTCGGGCATATTTGTAAGGCATTATCACACTTTTATCAAACTCCCATCCACCAATCATTTGACTACCTTTCTTTTTCATTACTCCGGCTACGGTACTATTCTTTCCTTTTATTGTAATTGATTTGCCCAAAGCCCTGTCACTGGTACCAAACAATTTTTCACATACGTCAAAACCAATGATGGCAGTATTGGCACCGCGGTCATATTCTGCATTCATCAAGTTGCGTCCGTACTCAATGTCAATGGGCTGAATGCTGGCGAAATCTTCTGTTACACCATATAGGGTTATACCTTGCAAAATATTATCATCCAGGGAAACATCTCCCTGTGTATTAATTTCAAAGGCTGTATACTTAGCTGTGCTCGTACGGGTTTTAATTGCCTCCACATCTTCAAACTTTGGTACCGGTCTTTTTACATACTTCCACCAAGGAAAGTCGGGACCCTGCATACCATACTCCCATTTATCTACATAAATGGTGTTGGTACCAAGTGATTTTATTTCTGATTGAATGTTGTGTTCTAAACTTCCAACGGTGGCCAATACCCCAATAATGCAAAAGATACCGATGGTAACTCCGAAGAGAGAAAGGAAGGTTCGCAGTTTATTCTTCCAAAGCTC
>JBDSBL010000228.1:0-12491 GCA_039921625.1 Chitinophagaceae bacterium | reverse complement strand
CTTAACAAAAATTGTTGCGCCGTACTAAAAGCAGGCGTCAGAAAAAGTACTTTTTGCGTAGGAAGATTTTGTAGAAAACCAAAGTTGATCGTATCGTTTCCTGCTGCACGAACAATATCTAATGGGTGTGCGATGCGTAACAGTTTTGACACCACATCAGCCGGGTTTACCACTTTGCCAGGTATCCACAAACCTTCGCGTACCAGCGGCACGGAAAAGCTCTCGGGGATAGGGCTTACATCTCCGTTGCTTCGGTGGTGCATCACCATCGACCAGCTTCCATCTTTTGGCAACAATACAGAGCCTCGCCCGGCACAAACAAAGATGGGCTTTGCTCCATTGTCTACCGATTCATTTACATCCACCCGATTCAACTTCATGCGCTGTTGCGTGCCCGCCACTTTTACCATGCAGTTTACCGCGCCGCCAATAGTGCCTCCTTGTGCGTGCATCAAATCTTTAAATGTATTTTCCGTAATAGGTACTCCGCGAGGCGCTAATTGTACAAAACCCAAAACTCCTTTTGAAGAAACAAAGCTGCAAGGTGTGCCATCAATTACTTTTTTATCATTGCCACCTTCGGCTACATTTTCTAAAAGAAAATCGCCATCAAACGTAAGTCCTCTCAATAATTCATCGGTCAGTTCGTGTTCTACTTTATGCAATACATTGGCTCCATCATATTCATAAGTCAGACTTCTTACTTGGGTATTTGATTTAAAAGTGGTTTCAATTTCTCGGATGTTGCGCACATTATATACTCCATGTACAACGCCTGGATGAAAGGTATAGGGGTTATTTAATTTGGTGATCTTTACAGTAGATGGATCGTTGCCGCTTCCTTGCGCAAAGGCCTGTATGTTGTAGCTAAAATCAAACAGGCCTTCACTTTCAGCTTTCCATCCACTATCCACACGGCCTACATATCCATTGCTCAACCGGAAGATGGTGATGGTACGCACAACGTGAATGCCCCATGGATAAATAACGCTTTTCACCTGGATCACTTCATGCCCCGTGCGCCCTACAGATACATTAAAAAGTGCCTGGCTTGTTTCTGCAAAAGCAGCTTCTGTATTATGCCAGTTGCTAAACATGCTGGCACCATAGCCACTGATACCAATCCTTTTCAGCGGCACAGCAGACCGGCTTTGCGTTTCAAAACTGGTAGGCGTTAAGAAATCTCCATGAAAGATGGTAGTCACGCTATCACCCAACGTACTGGCGCCGGTAGCTTTTCCAGAGGTGTCATTTATGTTTGTTAGTTGAATAGTAAATCCTTCAAACAGGTTGTCATCACCAATCTTATTGGAAGAACCTGCAGTGAGTTCTAATTGAATTCCACCGTTGATATAATTATTAAAAACCGGTTGTATGTTATCAATAGTTGCCTTTTTAAGTTGCGTGGAACCTTGGTTTAAAATAGACAAGGCAATCATCCCAAACGGCAGGTTGAAAATAGCGTAGGTCTTGCCGTCTTTTTTGTTTTGATAGGTTTGTGCTAAATATTTGGAAAGAGGTATAGGTGATAAAGTAGCTAGTTCCGTACTCAGGTTTCCCACCCGGGTAGCAATGCCATCATTGGGATAATAATTCCAGCCGTACGGAGGGTCCATACCCACTACTTGGTCGGTAAAATTATATACCGGCTCCCAACTGATTTGCGGTAGCGCAAATGCACGTGCATTTTTTCCTTCCGTTACTACATCCATGCCCTGAACCTGCAAGGGAAAAAGAGTTGCCGCTGATCCATCTGCATTATTTAATAATGAAAAGTTAGTAGTGCCTCTTAATTGCTGCCCAAAAACGGAAAAAGAAACTCCCATTTGATTGGCCTTGCTGCTTACATCGAGCAGGGTAAACTGGTCCGTGGAAAGCCTGACCAGCGACAGCATTTTTGAATTCCTTTCCTGGAAAGAAAAAACATCATTTGCTGTGGCGGTGAGTGGTTGGCCTTCACCGGAGGGAGGCATTCCCTGCAATGAAAACGTTGCTTCATTTTGGGTATTGAATATATTAAAAGGCTCCCTTTCAACTTGACCCCCAACCGGTTTGTGCTCATGTATTTTTTTACCAACCTGCAAGGGCTGCTGCAGCGGTGCAAAATGAAAGGATACTCCAACAGAATCCTGTTTATCTTTTTTTCCATGCCATTGCACTCTTGCTACCAGCCACAACCAGACAATGCTTGACTTATTAAAATTTACGCGATTAAAATTCCGTTCAAATTGCTGACGCAATACTCCCAGGTTTGCTGTGTAAGGATCGGGTAGGGTGGGGAGATAGCTGAACAACCCAAAGGTTAAAAAAAGAGTACCCTGGTGAAGGCGTGTGAAAGCAGCATCACATTCGCCAAAAAGCAAGGCTCCATTTGGAGGCGTTAGTGTAAAAAGAGCATTGTGCAAGGCAAGGGCTATCGGATCAATTAGAGGAATTACATCATTGATGGCTTTGTTATCCCATAAAATTGAATCATCATATAGCGCTACAATATTTTTTATTTTGCCTGCGGCTAAAATCAATACACTTGCTTTTGAATTAACGGCGATGGCTTCCCCATTTACCTTCACCGGACGGTCTATTAAAAAACGGGCGTTGGTAAGAGTCATTACCACTTCATCTCCTTTAGATAAAGTATTAAAAATGTAGGGCACTTTTTTTTGATGGTACAATTCTACTGTAGTGCCAAATGGATTCACTTCATCTTTCCAAAGATCAAACTGCTGCATGGCGCCGCTGCCGTTGCTCTCCAAATCGGTAATGCCTATGCGCCCGGGCTCACCAATTATAAAAGGATGTATCAGTGCTACCGGTTTATTTTCTATGTGCAACCATTGTGCTTGCAGGCCGGGACCGCACTCTATTATCAATGCCCCATTGCCATCTGCCTCCAATGGATGCGCTACATCCAACCGGGCTGCAGACAAAGCCCACCAGGCAGCGGTTACATTAGCCGTTCCCTCCAACTTCATAAAAGAAGATTGGCAATCGGCCATGGTAAAAGAGGAGCTGCCATAATTTACTGGTATTGCCAACCTGCTTAAAAAAGGATTGTACACTAATGCCTGATTATTAGCATAAGAAAAATCAGCTGCCTGACCATACACCGACCAATTGGCGGTGGCAACAGAATCTATTTGTTTGGTGGTACTGGTAAACCGTAAAGAAAGATGGTCTGGCAGGTGGTAGGTAGCTGCCCGTGCATCTTTTCCATAAGGGCTGGTGGCATCGGCACCTGTGTCTGTATTTTGCTCCAGGTCCAAGGAAAGAGCTATTTCATTGGCCACCCCAATCACTAATTTATCTCCTTCCATTTTGGGAGCTTCTCTTAATTGTATGGTGCCACCTTTTACACGTAATCCGCAGTAGTAATCTGCAGGAGCATCAGGGCTTAAGAGACGTGCGTTGATCCAAACCGAAGTAGGAATGACGGTGTATTTTGAGGTTAGTTCTACTTTTATTCCTATTGGGATGAGGATGCGCGGTGATGTAAACCGGGCTTTAAAAAGTATTGCGGGAAGCGCCTGTCCCTGGAAGTACAAGGCAATCAATTTTTCTATCCGAAAAAAATCTATAAAAATATTGCGGCCATCAATGTTGCGGATTGGGCCAATAGTTTTTACGGCTCTTGCTCCTGCTGCAAATTGCGGAACGCTGCCTTTGATTTGCGTGGTGCGTGCTGGCACATCCCGTACAAAAATTCGGAAATCAGATGTTCCTTCTTTCTCTGAAGCCTGTTTTATAATATCCTTTATTTTTTCCAGCCGGCTTCCTACTATGTTTTGAGAATAAAAAAGATCGGATTGCTGAAAAGTAAACGATTGATTGGTGACCGATTCGGGACTTTGCTTTAGTAAAACATTAGCGATCGATTCTTGCAGGCCAGAAAGTGCTTTCTCCTCCTCATTATTAGCTGTGTGCAAACCGCCGGTGATGGATGCCAGGAGGGCCGTTAGTTCTTGTTGGTTCATCTGCTATAAAAATTTAAATTTTTAAAAACAAGATCAACAATACCACACGGCCATTTTCACAATGCAACAAAGGCATTGCTGTATTTTGAAGTTATGACTATTTTATTTAATGTTTTTAACGATTTTCTTGGGATAATAAGTAAGTAGTTCGATGCTATATCCGGTAATCAAGTAAGTACATAAAAATTTTAATTCAAAAAATTTACAGCAAATTCAGGTGTAATAGGTGTGACTTACAATTTATCAAATCCGGTCTTTTTCCAACCACTTAAACGATAAATATAAAAATTGCGGGACGGCTTATTTCCTCGGTACGATTTGATCTCTGTTACAGAATCAATTTGGTTAAAGTAGGCACCATATTTTTCTTGCGGATCATAGTATTCATTGGAGGGAATAATACAATAAACCGGTCCGGAAGTTACTTGCTGATAAGATTCCTTAGTTGTAAAGCTGAATTGATGTAACTCATTTATGTTGCCAAGTCCTATCATTGGTAAGCCTAACGGATGGCAAAAATAATAGGCTTCATGAGCAGCGGGAAACCATTTGTAACACACTACCGCGGCACCTTTTTTTACAATGCCCTTTTCTACATCTTCCTTATAAATTGTAGCGAAGGATTTACCTGCTTTTTGCCAACCATTCATATCAAGTGTAAAATCATTTTTTCCTAATTCGATACCTCTTTTTTTACCTATTGTACCAGGGTAAAAATTAATAAGAAACACTCCAGCAATAAGAGCAAAAATAACAAGGACGATAGCCCACCTCAGTAGAGGAGGCACCACCTTTTGTGCAGCAAGTGAAGTACAGTAAATAGCCGTAACCGGTAACAGGCTTACGTAGGCAGGTCCGCTCCAATGAGGAAGGGTATCCTTAAATAGCGCCACTGAAATTAATATCCCGATCATGGGCAATCCTATCCAGAAGTAAAGAGCCAAAACTTCAGATCGAAAAGGCCTTTTTTTAATCCACCACCTTGTAGCAGCGATGGATAAAAAAACGACTACCGGATTGTTGTATAAAACCTCTCCCACTATTTCCCGGAAAAATCCAAAAGGTTTGATCCTAAAATGATTCACCAACACCCGATTGCTATGGTAGGTGTAAGTAATAAAATGATTGTTGATATTCCATATTAAAATGGGACTTGCAATAATGGCAGTGATCAATAGTGCGGTATAAAGTTGGGGCAACTTTATATAATCTCTTTTATGAAAAATAATAAATAGCAACAACCCAAACCATATAAACACACCATGTACTTTACTCATGATGCACAATCCGGCGCAGGCCCCAAATAACATCCAATACATCCAGCTTGTAGGCGCAGCATTAATTTTTACCAGAAGGTAAAGGCAGGCGCACCAAAAAACCATTTGAGGAGAGTCTGGCATTATAAAAATGCCGGCAATAATGCTGGCATAAATAGAAGCATTGTACAAGAGGGCCGCTAGCCACCCGGCTGGGGCTGAATGTACTTTTTCAACCGTTTTGAAAATGAGCAGGGTGGCTACAGCACAACTTATTAAACTACCTAAGCGCACAAAAACTTCATCCTCTTGCAAGTATAAATTAAGCGTAGAAAGTCTTATCCATAGGGCCACCATGGGAGGATGGTCAAAGTAATTCCATTGCAACATCTGGCTATAAGTCCAATAGTATACTTCATCATTACCCAACTCAATGGAAGCGGCCACCAGCAGGCGGATAACAAAACTAATGACTACTAAAAGAAGTACATATTGCTTATAGTTTGGCTGCATAAATAAATCAGAACACTACTTAATTTAAATGGAAGAATTTTAAACTTTTTTTCTTCGATTTAATATTTTAAAATACTAATCTTCCACTTTTACAAAAGCGCCTTTCTCATCAAAAATAATGTCCTTTTTATTCACCTCTACCTCGTAGGTAGTAATGCCTTGCGCATTAGTTACTTTTCCAGCCTCGTTTATTTTAGCTCCTTTGTAATGCGTTGCAACATAAGTCAAAATTGACTTTGGAAGTTGGTTTACCGGAATCGCATTTACAATTTCAATAAAAGCTCCTGTGGGAGTAAATTGTACTGAATTGTCTTCTCCTGATTTGCCACCCCAATTTGCTTCGTAATTAGTTTTTTCTTTTTCCCAGGTAATTCCTTTGGCTGTTGGATATTTTTGGTGGAGGGCCTTAGCTACCGCAGTAGGAACCTTACTTTCCTTTATTTGTTGGGCGCAGGCAGAAATAGAAATACTGATTGTGAGCACACTAAACATCATTAACCTTTTCATAATATAAATTTTACTCAAACTACTATTGAAGTCTGTTTTAAATCTGTAGCAATTAAAACGGAATAGAATCTATAATGTAGGGTTAAGTTTATATAGGAGTAAATCATCAAACCCCATTATTATATAGAGTACGCATCGTCTAATTAATAATCTTAAGAAGGAATGAATCTTACCCATTACTATCATTTATCGAATTAAATTTTATCACGTATATTATTCATCACATTGGCGGCCTTTTTAGAATAAATAGAAAGAAAAGCTTAACCTGATCAGGATATAATTTTTATGTAATAACTAGATTAAAATTAAAATTAACATTCAATCTTTTTAGTGATATATACTGCTGTAATGGTATGCTTCTGGTGTTACAGCCACAACACATTCATCATGTCTTTTGCAGGGTTAAATGGAAAAATCATTTTTAAAGTTGATATTTGATGTTTAAACATTGATTATTTCACAACTAAATTATTTTTATGTCCGTTAAATGGAAGATCGATCCCGCACATTCCGAGATCCAGTTTAAAGTAAAGCATCTTATGATCACCACCGTAACTGGTTATTTTCGCACTTTTGATCTGGAAGTAGAAACAGAGAACGAAGATTTTAACACTGCATCGGTTATAGATTTTACTGCTGACATTGACTCTATTGATACCAACAACCAACAGCGAGATACGCATTTAAAATCCGCCGATTTCTTTGCTGCAGAAGAGCATACACAATTAAAATTTAAGGGTACTAAATATGAGGCAAAGGGCGATAATGCAGCATTGCATGGAGAGCTAACTATTCGTGGCGTGACCAAACCAATAATCTTACAAGTAGCATTTGGAGGTATGGTAGTTGATCCATATGGCCAAACAAAAGCAGGCTTTACAATAGAGGGCAAGATCAGCCGCAAAGCATTTGGCCTTGTGTGGAGTGCTGTCACCGAAGCAGGACAAGTAGTAGTAAGTGATGAAATACGCTTGCTTGCAGAAATACAATTGGTAAAGCAAGCCTAGTTGTTTCAATAATTTTTACGAATTTTCCATCATCTGGGAGGATCTATATCACTAGGCAATCGATAAAAAATGAAAAAAATAAAAGGAATCTTTACCGCCGTAGCCGAACCAATTGGAGACTTGCTTACTTACCGGGCCTTACCAACAGATCAGGTGGAAATGAATCGATTAGACCCTTTTATTTTTTTAAATCATCATGGATTTCAGCAGTATCCTCCGCATAATAGAGGCCTGCCTTTTGGGCCGCATCCGCACCGTGGGTTTGAAACGGTTACTTTTATTTTGGAAGGAGATCTGATGCACCAGGATAGTGGGGGAGGCGCCAGCATTATCAATGCGGGCGGAGTGCAGTGGATGACGGCAGGCAAGGGTTTGATACATGCGGAAGTTTCGTCTGATGAATTTAAACTGCGTGGTGGTCCGCTGGAGATTTTGCAATTATGGATCAACCTGCCTGCAACGCAAAAAATGGTGGACCCTCACTATGTTGGATTGCAAAAAAGCGATATTCCAACCATTACACTGGATGAAGGGCGTACTAAAGTAACCGTTATATCAGGAACAATAGACGGAATAATGGGAGCTATTCAACCACTAACGGATATTACACTTACTACCATTTCTTTTAGTGAAAAAGGGGGTTTACATCTTAATGTGCCCGCAGAAAGAACCGTGTTTTTTTATGTAGTAAAAGGGACGATAACGGTAAATGGCCAAAAGGCTACAATGCATCAATTAGTTGAATTTGAAAAGCGTGGAGAAGCAATTGATATAACTGCAGATACGGACGCTATTATTTTATTCGGCCATGCAAAACCATTCAATGAACCTTTCATTGCTTATGGTCCTTTTGTGATGAATACAAAAGAGGAGATAAAAGAAGCGTACAAGGATTACCAAAGCGGTGCTTTTGGAAACCCGAATTTTTAGCCAAAAAGTCCAAATTTTTTTTGAGGTAAAACGAGCGTTTTGCATAAACAAAACATTTGGCTGCCGTTGCGTGCCATAAGGTAAGTATTTTCATTATCTTAATTATTCTGAAAAGAATTTAGTCACTCATTGATGGTCGATTTAATTTGTTTTATGCATTCAATCTTTCCTAAAAAAATGATTAGCGTTTTGTACAAACTGATTTTTGAGCAGCGAGTTATAGTTTGTTATTTCCTCCTTTGTAGTTTGCTTCCACCTGTGCAAGCACAGAAAATTAAGGGGATAACAGTGACGGCTTATTACTCGGGAGGTCCTGAATTGGTGGATAGTTTTGCAGCGGAAAAATTAACGCACATCATTTATAGCTTTTGCCATTTGAATGGAAACCGGTTGAAAGTAGATGATGCTAAAGATTCACTCACCATCAAGCGATTAGTTCAATTAAAAACTCGCAATCCAAGTTTAAAAGTATTGCTTTCGTTAGGTGGCTGGGGAGGCTGTGCTCCCTGCTCTCAAGCCTTTTCCACTGAGGGGGGACGCTATGAATTTGCTCAATCAGTAAAAGAATTAAGCAACTATTTCGGCACGGATGGTATTGATCTGGATTGGGAGTATCCGGCAATTGAAGGCTATCCCGGCCATCGTTTTGCGCCGGAGGATAAAGAAAACTTTACGGCATTAGTTACCTCCATACGAAAGGCT
Source organism: Chitinophagaceae bacterium (assembly GCA_039921625.1). Classification (GTDB taxonomy): domain Bacteria; phylum Bacteroidota; class Bacteroidia; order Chitinophagales; family Chitinophagaceae; genus Flavisolibacter. The sequence goes on along the minus strand of JBDSBL010000228.1, from coordinate 3,605 downwards.
ATTGGCAACAAAAGAGAGATCAGCTTTGCCGCAGGTGGTTTTTTAAAATTCATAAACGAAGCGGTGGAATGGAAAAAAGTAATGAAGAAAGTAAACCGGGTAAATGTAATGACCTATGACTTAGTCAATGGCTATTCTAAGCAAACGGGCCACCATACTGCATTACACGCCACCCCGCAACAAACGGAAGCTACCGATGTGGCGGTGCAACGATTGTTGGAAAAAAAGGTGCCCAGGAATAAAATAGTTATTGGTACTGCTTTTTATGCAAGGGAATGGGAAAATGTGCCGGCAATAAATAATGGATTGTACCAAAGTGGTACGTTCAAAACAAGCATTGCATTTAAGAATTTTGAAAAGGCACTTTCTACAGAGGCTGGCTTTATTTCTTATTGGGACGAAGAAGCAAAGGCTCCTTACTGGTACAATAAGGAAAAGAAATTATTTGCAACCGGAGATGATAGCAGGTCCCTTCGATTAAAAACACGGTATGCCATTGATAATAAATTAAATGGCATTATGTTTTGGGAACTAACAGAAGATACCTTTAAGGGCGGACTGCTCGAAGCCATAGATAATGAGAAAATGAGGAATGTAAATGATAACCAATAGTTAGCTGATCTACGTATCGTTCATTTTTCGCATTATTGAAATATCTAAATAAACAACTGTATAAAAAAGCCGTGCCTTTATTAAAGCACGGCTTTTTTTTTATTTAAGCAGTCTTTTTATTTTAAGAATTAATTCCTAATAAATAAAGGGAATACTGCTAATTCACCTCTATCTCATCGCAAAATAACCAGGCTTTGTTACCGGCACCGGCATTGCCATCGGTAATCATCCCATTATTTTTTACTACTACTTTTACATACCGGGTGTTGGTATTATTGACAGCTACTTTTATCACGCCATTTGCAGTACCACTAGTGATAAAAGTAGATGAAGTTCCAATTGATTTATAGTCTGCGCCATCCATGGAACTAAACACCTCCACCGACTGCGGCCGGTATATCCAGCTACCGGGCTGCTCTAAAGTATGCACCGTTACTTCACTTATTTTTTGAGCCATTCCCAAATCGATTGCTGCTTCCAAATCTCCACCATTGTAGGCTATAAATTCCCGGCCTTTGGTGAGTCCTTTTGTATTTTGAATACCATTCACTAAAGTAAAAGCACCATCACCAGGATAATTAGAGGAAGGCTTTTCTTTTAAGGTTATTTTTTTGCCTGTCGCTTTATTAAAATGAAATAAAAAATCTACTGAATCTCTTACTTTGCCATCGCGGGTGTACAGCGCCGTTACCAAACCTGCATCAGTAATAGATACAGGTGCGGTATAAAGCTTTTGGTAATGCTTTCCGCCAATGCCATAAGTAATTTTTCCACCTTTATCTTTTGTGTCAAATTTGATGCTTAACCCTTTATTGTCCGGTGCCGGGCTTACGGTACTTTTTATATCATAAAAGGCATTGCTGTAATTAACGCCCCACATTTGATAGCGGGCAAATTGAGTATTCAATCTTTTTTCAAAATCTGGCCACGATTTCTTTTCTTTTGCCGACCATAGTACTTCACTTAAAGCTGCTATTCTTGGGAAAAGCATGTACTCTACTTTACTTGGATAGCCCATGTATTCTGTCCACACATTGGCTTGAGCGCCTACTATATATTTTGCCTCGTCTGCGCTAAGTTCTGCTGGTAGCGGATCGTAGGCATATACTTTTTCAATTGGGTTGTAGCCACCAATAGTTACTGAATCTTCGTCCTGGCTTTGGGTATGGTCAAAGTATACAGGATTTTGTGGCGTCATGATTACATTGTGTTTTTGCTTGGCTGCTTCTATTCCGCCTTTTTCTCCACGCCAGCTCATTAACCACGCATTGGGTGCAAGGCCACCTTCCAATATCTCATCCCAACCAATAATTGTTCTCCCTTTGCTGTTTAAGTATTTCTCCATCCGCTGTATAAAATAGCTTTGCAATTCGTGCTCATCTTTCAAGCCTAGGTCTTTTATTCTTTTTTGGCAATTCGGGCATTTTTTCCAATTTGCCTTAGGACTTTCGTCTCCTCCAATGTGTATGTATTTAGATGGAAAAAGGGCAAGCACTTCATCCAACACATCTTGCAAGAAACCAAAAGTGGAATCTTTGCCGGCGCAATACACATCATCAAAAACACCCCAGGTTTCCTGCACCAATTTTCCTCCGGTTTGCTGACTTACTGTTGATACCTTCCCAGGTATTTTTGTTGGTTGATCTGGAAAGCAACTTAGAAATGGGTAAGCCGCAATGGCTGCTGATGAATGTCCGGGCATTTCAATTTCTGGTATCACGGTGATGTGTCTGTCTGCCGCGTACTTTACAATATCTTTTACTTCTTCCTGGGTGTAAAAACCACCATAGCGCTCGTTGTCGTTTCTAAGTCCGGGATAGCGGCCAACAATAGTTCCATTTCTATAACCACCCACTTCAGTAAGGCGTGGATATTTTTTTATTTCTATTCTCCAACCCTGGTCTTCTGTAAGGTGCCAATGGAAGTAATTTAATTTGTGCAAGGCGATGTAATCAATATATTTTTTTACAAAGGAAGCGGGGAAAAAATGGCGGCCCACATCAAGATGTAATCCTCTGTAAGAAAAGCGGGGCGCATCTTGTATGCTTACAAAAGGAACCTGCAATTTTGAATTTGCTACTTCATTTTTGTGCACCACCGGCAGTAGTTGTATTAAGGATTGCATTCCATAAAACGTACCGGTATAGCTATCACCTTCTATCGTTACTCCCTCTTTAGCCACATTCAATGTATAGCCATCTTTATCTGGTGCTTTTACAAATTGCTTTGTGCTAAAGCGGATGTAATCTTTGCTTTCCTGTTTGTCAATATCTAACTTGAAACCATAGTACTGCTGCAGATAATCATTAAAAAGAGCAGCAGTTTTCCGGTCATCATCGTTTCGTGCGGTGAGCACTGTTTTTTTAGAAATAACAAAATTGCCGTTGCCAACCGTTACGGATACAGGCTGTGGGATTATGTTTACCTGCTGACTTAAACAGGACAAGCTTAGAAAAGTAAAAAACCAAAAAACAAGAATGCGCATACGGGGAATTTTTAGTTAAGTACCAAAGTAAAGGAATGTGTTACAGTATTTAGCTATGTAGTAGGTTAATTTAAAAGCAATAAGTAAAAACGATAAATATATCGTTGGCTAAATAAAGTATTTATGACCCTATTTCTTTTGCAGGTAAAATAGCTTGGCTAACATCGATAACAATAGGGCGGTTTATTTTTCAATGACCAATTAAAAGTAAAACCTGCTTAGCATTGATTTCTATGCAACTTTTTATTTGTAATAATCTGTGGAGCAAACTAATCTAATTGCAGGATTCTGCTTTGTGCCGGCACCTTTAATCGCTTAAATAAAAAAACGATGAGCAGCATAGTGATGCATAATATTAATACTCCAATTTCCTGAGGTACATTGATTAAGAAATATCCAAGTATCAATATAAGGCCATGCGCCGTGCAGATTAATTTTGATGCAAAGCTGTGGCTCCATCCATTGTTGGTAAGCAGGTGGTGAATGTGCGTTTTATCCGGGTCAAATG
>JBDSBL010000227.1:0-13340 GCA_039921625.1 Chitinophagaceae bacterium | reverse complement strand
TTGGTAAATCACGAGGGTTGGGACAATGAAACCATACCGGATGGCTGGATGTGGCAGGACATTGGCAATTATTATGGGGCAGGAGCCTCCGCATTTAATTGGCGGGAAAATCAATATGATATTATATTAAAATCAAAAGATAAGATAGGAAGTGAAGTGGAGATAGTAGGCACCAAACCAAAACTATTGACGTTTTCCGTTGGCTCAAAAGTGACGGCAGGACCAAAAGGTTCAGGAGATAATTCCTATGTTTATTATCCCTTAAATACCCGCCAACCAATAGTAAGAGGAACGATACCGGTAAATGAAAAAGGATTTACGATCTCGGCAGCCAATCCTGATGCAGAAGGGGAGTTTATGCAGCGATTAATGGAAGAAATGAAAGTGAAAAATGAGATGAGTTACAAAAATTTTGATACTTCGGCGGGTACGGCCATTACTATTTTTCATTCTGAATATTCTCCTCCATTAGATAGTATCGTTTATTGGTTTTTAAAAAAGAGTATCAATCTTTACGGCGAAGCATTAACCAAAACTATTGCCTATAAGAAAGAAGGTGAGGGCAGCACGGATAAGGGCGTGGAGGTTATTAAAGATTTTTGGAGCAGCAAGGGCATAGCAAAGACGGAAATGAATATAGTCGATGGCTCCGGCCTTTCCCCACTCAATAGGGTGACCACACACGCACAAGTAGCTGTTTTAAAATATGCCAAAAAGCAACCTTGGTTCAGCGGTTATTATTATGGATTTCCTGATTATAATGGAATGAAAATGAAAAGTGGAACCATCAACGGAGTCAAAGGGTTTGCCGGCTATCATACAGCTAAGAACGGAGAAGAATACATTTATTCTTTTCTAGTTAATAATTACAATGGACCGGCATCGTCGTTGGTACAAAAAATGTATCTCGTCTTGAATGTTTTGAAATAAAATCTGGAGGTACAAAAAATTACCTCCTCCTTTTGCTTTGTTTAACTGCTCTTAAAAAGCAGAAAATTATTTTCCTAAAAACCGGTCCAGGCTGGCGCGGCCGGGGCCCATTAATAAAATAGTAAGGAAACAAGTAAGGTAAACAGCAGCGTTTTCGCCCTGCCCAAACACCTGCCCTTTGTGGGCATAAAATAAGGCTACCGACATTGCTATTATTAATGGGATGGCTGCCAACCGGGTAAATAATCCAAGAATAATAAATGCGGAGCAAAAGAATTCAGCAAAAATAACCAGCGCCATGGAAGTAGGATGGCCCACTCCAATCGGGTCGGCAAATTGAGCAGACTTTTGCGAAAAATGCATCAGCTTATCATAGCCATTGTTCACCATCATAAGCGAACCTGCACCTACACGCAGTAAGAAAGTGGCTATAGAAAATGCACTGTCAGAAGTGCCGGTGCTAAATATTTTTTTCATGAATTGGATTCTTTTTAAGTCGGCAATGTTACAGCAGAAAATCAGTTTTTTAAAAAGAAAATCGGGTAACAATATTTTGTTAAACATAAATGGATAACGAACCTTTGCGTTTTCTTTGAGTCTGTGGTAATTACAGGTTTAAAATAATATCTGATCAATATCGTTATCTCAAACAACGGCTAAAGGATTATAATATGAAGAAACTTAGTTTAATTTTTTCTTTTAGTATCAGTACACTTTTATCATTTGCGCAGCAAAATATCAACTACAAAACAAGCCTTTCTACCTTTGATTTAGCGAAGGAATATTTTCAAAAAGAGCAATACAATCTTGCGTATCCTTTGCTTAAAGAATTGCAGCAATCCCTAAAAGAAACTGACCGAATCAACAATACCTTGCAAGCCCAGGAAATTGATTATTACACTACAGTAGCCGCACTCAAGCACTCGGAAAGCCGTGCTGAATTAAGCGCCAAACAATATATAAACACGACTAAAAATAATGCGCGGGTACAAATGATGAATTTTCATTTGGCTGAGTATTATTTTATAAAACAACAATTCAGTGATGCGGTTGATTTATATGAATCTGCAGATATTTCTAACCTGAATAACCGGGAAATTGCGGACATGAAATTCCATCTCGGCTATTCTTATTTCAGTTTAAAAAACTTTGCAAAAGCAAAACCTCTTTTCAATACCATCCGGCAATTAAAAGACGATCCAAACTATATAGATGCAAACTACTATTACGGTTTTTTAGCTTTTCGTGATAAAAATTACAGCCAGGCTTTAGAAAGTTTTCGTGTGGTAGAAAATGAGCCAGCTTACGAGGCCACAGTGCCTTATTATATTGCCCAAATATATTATGTTCAAGGTAAAAAAGAAGAGGCAATAAAATATGCAGAAAGCCGCTTGCAGCAAGGGAAAGCTAAGTATTATGATCTTGAATTAAAGCAACTTTTAGGACACGCTTATTTTGAACAAAAACAATATTCCAAAGCACTGCCTTACCTCGAAGATTATGTAAGCCGCTCTTCCAAAGTGCGCCGTGAAGATCTTTATGAATTATCGTATGCATATTACCAGGCTACTAACTGGAATAAAGCGATTGAAGGATTTAAACAATTAAGTGGAAAAGAAGATTCATTGAGTCAGCATGCCATGTATCTTTTAGGAGACTCATATTTAAAAACAGGACAAAAAGCAAATGCCCGAAATGCATTTTTGTTTAGCTCTGTGAACAACAGCAACTCCACGCAGCGGGAAATATCCAGGTTTAATTATGCAAAGCTTTCCTATGAATTAGGATATCAGGACGAAGCGCTAAAAAGTTTACGTTCCTTTTTATCAGATTATCCAAGCTCGGCATACAATGAAGAAGCAACCGAATTATTGGTAGGGGCATTGACCAATACTAATAACTATCGTGATGCCTTGACGCTTATTGATGGACTGCAATATCCATCGGCCAATACAAAAAGATTGTACCCACGCATTTTATTTGGCCGTGCAACAGAACTGATTAATGATGGCCGTTTTGCCGAGGCAGATGCCCTATTGGATAAGGTGTTGAAAGACCCGAACAATGCGTCCGTGCTGCCTTTCACCAATTTTTGGAAGGGAGAATTGGCTTATAGAGCCAATAGAGTAGATGATGCAATTAAATATTATTATGCTTATTTAAATGCAGGGGCACCTGCCAGTGGGGAAGCCAATGAGCGGACGGTAAAATATAATTTGGGGTACACCTATTACCGAAAAGAAAACTATAAAGTAGCTCAGGGATTTTTTGAGCCTTTGGCAAAAAACGTTTCTTTAAGTTCGGAACCATTGGTTCAGGATGCTTATTTGAGAACAGCGGATACTTACTTCATGAATAAAGATTTTGCACAGGCCCGGTCCATGTATGATAACGTGATCCGGATGTCGTGGGCGGCAGAGGACTATGCTACTTTTCAAAAAGCAATGATCACAGGGATCAACAGTGCTACTGAAAAAATAAATTTGCTCAATACAATGATCCGCAAGTTTCCATCATCCAGGTTGATCAATGATGCTAATATGGAAATTGCCAATACCTATTTGGCTAATGAACAATTCAATCAGGCCATTCCTTATTTAAATAATTTAATTAAAGCATCGGGCAATAGCAGCCTGAAGCCGCAAGCCTATTTATTATTGGGTACTGCTTATTACAATTTGAATAATAACAACGAAGCCATTGCACAATTCAAACAAATAATTACTACCTACCCCGATGCGCCTGAAGCAGAAGATGCGTTGGATAACTTGCGCAATATTTATGTAGAAATAGGCAGACCAGGGGATTATGCAGATGCTGCCCGGCAAGCCGGGAAACCAATCTCTGTTTCTACGGAAGATTCACTTACATATGCTGCAGCCGAAGTGCAATACACTACCGGCAATATGGATGCAGCACTTACCGCTTTAAACCAATATTTGCAACGCTTCCGCGAAGGTGCTTATGCTATAGATGCCAACTACTTTAGAGGTGAAATTTACAGCACCAAAAAAGACTGGAGCCGCGCATTGGAAAGCTATGATATCGTAGCATTAAGGGCCCCGAACAAATTTGCCGAAAGAGCTATTTTACAGGCAGCAAGAATCAATTTTTTTGAAGTAAAAAATTATGGCCAGGCAGAAAAATATTACAGCCAGCTTAAGGGCCTAACAGCAAGCCAGGAAACAAGGTTGGAAGCCATGCGCGGACTTTTGCGCAGCCAATATCAATTGCAAAAATGGAGTGAAGCAGTAGAAAACGCGAAGGAACTGGTGGCACAAAAAAGCAGCAGTGCAGACGATAAATCTTTGGCAAATATGGCTATTGGAAAATCAGCGCAGATCGGTGGCCAATATGATGCTGCTATCAATGCCTTTAAGCAAGTGGTGGCTGTAAATAAAGCTGCTATGGGAGCAGAAGCACGCTACGAAATAGCTGCGAGCTGGTTTGCTGTTGACCGTTATTCAGATGCAGAAAAAGCCGCATTTGAAGTGGTCAATAAAAGTGGTTCTTATGATTTTTGGGTTACCAAGGCCTATATATTATTGGGAGATGTTTATTACAAACAGAAAGATTATTTCAATGCAAAAGCTACTTACCAAAGCATTGTACAAAATAGTTTGAATGCAGAATTAAAGGCAGAAGCTCAACGGAAGCTTGATGCAGTAAAAGCAGAAGAGAATAAGGGTAGTAAAGTAGATAACCAATTTTAGTAACAGAAAGAATTTATAATGAAGCGTAACAACCTATTTTCCGGGTCATCTCTTTTTATAGTTGCTTTTTTGCTGGTGGCAACTGCATCAACGGCACAGGATACAACAAAAAAAAGATCTATTGATATTACCTCTTCTTTTAAACCGGTTTTGAAAGATGCTGCTAAAATTAATTTTAATGCAACACCACCTTCGTCTGATACAACACGCCCACGATTGCAATACAATATCCCTAATCAAAACCTGGTGTTGGGTTATGTTCCCGGTTCTTTAAAGCCGCTGGCTTTGCAGGTGGATACTGGTGGCAATTGGGGAAATGAAAGCTATGTAAAAGCAGGTTTTGGCTCTTTAAAAACTCCTTATCTGGAAGCCGGTATATCGGTGGGCGATGGCAAAACATCCGGATTAAATATTTATGCAAAACATATTTCCTCAAGAGGAAAAATAGAATTTCAAGATTACACTAATACAGATGTGGCACTTAATGCATTTTATCAATCTTCTAAAAACGGGGAATGGAATGTACGCCTGGCCAGTAAGCAGGAACGATATAACCGGTATGGTTTTCAACCTAAAACCATTTCGTTTCCTACAGATTCAATGGGTATAAAATATGGTACCTGGAGTGGCCGGGTAGGTTTTCATAATATTAACCGCACTGCATTTGGCCTTACCTATGCACCGGAAATAAAAATTGATATTTTTAATGATGGCATTAAAAACTCTGAAAGCAATACATACATAAACTTGCCGGTGCAAAAATTTATTGGTAAAAATTTTGGTGTGGAAGTGGCTGCGGAAGCAAACCTTACCCGATATAAGCAAGGCGCAAAGGCAGCAATAAATAATAATTTCTTTGTTCTATCTCCTGCTATATTATTTATAAACAAAAACATTAATTTAAAAGCTGGCATCAAACCATCCTGGGATAATGGGTCAATGAAGGTGCTTCCTACAGTAATGGGAGAATTTAGTGCTGCGGATAAACAGGTCACTCTACAAGCCGGGTGGATTGGTTATTTACGCAAAAATTCATTTCAATATGTAGCAAGTCTTAATCCCTGGATTTGGGCCCCTGGATATTCCAATAATTCGCGCATTATAGAACGATATGTAGGGCTTAAAGGTTCCTTAGGCAACCATTTTTCTTACAGTACCAAAGTAGGTTTCAATACTTTATTTAACCAACCACTTTTTATTAATGATACGATAACTGGAAAATCATTTTTGGTAGTTAATGAATCAAAAATGAAGGCAATTCATTACGATGGGCAGGTGGGCTATACGGTAGGAGAAAAGTTCTCATTAGTATCCACCGTTATATTCAACAAATACGCAGGCTTGCATGATAATGAAAAGCCATGGGGCCTTATGCCGATGGAATTTAAAACAGCTGCCCGCCTGCAAGTTTTAAAAGATCTTTATGTAAAGGCTGATGTGACGGCATTTAACAGCGGACCTTTCGCATCAAAAACCGGGAGAGGTGCCGGCAATACGGGTTTGGACTTAAGTGCCGGAGCAGAATTTGCAGTAGTGAAAAATATTAAAGTGTGGGCCCAATTCAACAACATCGCTAATAATAAATACGAACAGTGGCACCAATATCCGGTATATCCATTTAATTTCCTTGGCGGTATCGTATTTTCGTTTGCACAAAACAACAAATAGTGTTTTCACTGCTCACTAAATATTTGCTTTTTTACAAGCGGGTCAGCATTCCTGACATTGGCTCATTTGTGATAGTACAGCAGCCTGCCACTTTGAATTTTGTTGACCGACAACTTCTTCCACCAGTATACAAAATAGTGTTTGATGAAAAGGTAGCAGAGGATGATGGATTAATACATTTTATAGGTGCAGATACGGATATAGAACCTGGCGCGGCACGGCATAAGTTGGCACAATTTGGAAGTGCTTTAAAATCAAAACTCCAAGAAGCTCCTTTTATTTGGAAGGGTATTGGTAAGCTGGAATATGCTGATGGAATTGTATTTCATGCAGATACTCCGGCAGCCACACTGAGTCCTGTAGCAGCTCACCGCATCATAAGAGAAAACTCGAACCATACAGTATTGGTAGGGGAGCAGGAAATGCAGTCTACATCCATTGAGGCAGCACGGCAAGAACCGGCTGTTAAAAAAAGGCAACCTGCAAACATTATTATCGGTTGGTTGCTATTGACTGCAGCCGCAGCATTTATTGTATTTTATTGCTATTCTCACAACAATAATCTACAGAGCACCGGATTAAAAATGGGAATCGAAAAGACTACCGCGCCAACCTCTTATAAATAAATAAATTCTTTTTTCTCTTTGCATTTATTTTGCACCACAAATGAATAGTGTGCACTATACTTCCTGCCCGGTTTGCGACAGCAAAGAAATAAACCCCTTACTTACGGTGCCGGATCATTCTGTAAGTAAAGAATCGTTTGTAGTTTGGCAATGCAGCCAATGTACGCTTCGCTTTACACAAGATGCACCGGATGAAGCCCATATTGAAAAATACTATCGGTCAGAAGATTATATTTCACACACTAATACAGACAAGGGGATAATCAATAAGCTGTATCAACGAGCCAGAACATTTACGCTCGAACAAAAGAAAAATTTAATCAAAAAAACAACTGGTTTAGAACGAGGAGCATTATTGGATGTAGGAGCCGGTACAGGAGCTTTTGTAGCTTCCATGAAAGAATCAGGATGGGAAGCCACCGGGATAGAGCCTGATGCGGATGCCCGCAACCTGGCAAAGAAAACTTTTAATGCAGACCTATTGGATATAAGTCAGTTGCAACATCTTTCTCCCGCATCTTTTAATGCAATTACGCTGTGGCATGTGTTGGAACATGTACATCAACTGCACTATTATATTGAAAGATTAAAAGACCTTCTTCATCAAAATGGGAAATTATTTATAGCGGTTCCAAACTATACCTCCGGTGATGCATCTATATATAACCTATGGTGGGCGGCTTATGATGTGCCACGTCATTTATACCATTTTAATCCAAGGTCAATGGAAGTATTAATGAACCGTCATGGATTGAAAATAAACGAACAAAGACCTATGTGGCTTGATGCATTTTACATCAGCTTATTAAGTAGTAAGTATCGAAATAAAAAACCTAAACTATTGGCAGCTGGGTTCAATGGTTTGCGGTCAAATATAAAAGCAGCTTTCAATAAGGAACGTTGCAGTTCTATTATTTATATTATTGAAAAAGCTTAGTGGTCAAATTGAATTTCATACAACTCTGGCCACAACTTTCCGGTAACATATATTTTTTTTGATACCGCATCATAGGCAATTCCGTTTAAAAAATCAGCCTGCGGATCTTTTGCTTTCACCCGATTTACTAATTCAGTTAAATCAAGTTTGCCGGTTACCTGCCCGCTGGCTGGATCAATTTTTAAAATATAATTGTATTGCCATTGGTTGGCATATACAGCACCATTGATGTACTCCAGTTCATTAAGATTTACAGCAGGTGCCCCGTTTTCAGTTACCCCTTGCGTGTGTAATAATTTAAAAGTGGATGGCTCGTAAAAATAAAGATTACTGCTGCCGTCACTTACAATAAGGTTGGTGCCATCGCTTGTAATGCCCCATCCTTCGGTGTTTAGAGGAAATTCTTTTATCTTTTTAAAATCTTTTGCTGTATAAACTAAGACCACTTTTTCCTGCCAGGTTAGTTGATATATGGTATCATTTAATACTGTGATTCCTTCTCCAAATAACTTTGGATCAATGGCTACCTGCTGTATCTTATTACCCGTTTTCAAGTCTACCTGGTAAAGTTTAGAATGCCCATAATTACCCGTTCCTTCCAGCAATTTTCCATTATTAAAAACAAGGCCTTGGGTAAAGGAAGAAGTATCGTGCGGATAAACCGCTGCAACTGAATAATTGATTATTGGAGCTGACGTGCCTTCGGTGGTTTTTGTTACATTTTCTGTATCTGTGTTATTATTGGCGCAGCTAACAATCATAATGGTAACCGTAATTAATGCCAGAAGAGATATAGGCTTCATGAAACAAAAATAGCGGATGGCAATTAAGAGCTGATGTTAAACTAAAAAAAGTCTTACTTATTTGCATTTTTTAAATATTAGAGTATTTTTGACCCAATCCTCCAACTATCCTATTACATCTCCACTTATTCCAATCTATCTTAGATATCCCTTAATTCAATTCCTGAAAAGTACGCCCAAACACTAACAGCCTTTTCCAATATCATTAAAAAGCTCATAGCCAATCCACAGCCACCTATGCGTACTTTAAATTATTGGGACTATGAGAACGATGTTAGCGTTCGCATTGATGTTATGTTTTACAGGGGTTGCCGCACAGCGAGAATGTACTTCTGCTACTTATGCAGCGCGGGAACGATCTTTAAATAAATCAACTGAGAAAAATATTTTAGCAGCAGAGGCATTTATTAACCACACTCCTCTTATCAGTTCTGCTGCAATGGAAACTCGTACCGAGGGATCCAACACCATTAGAATTCCGGTTGTGATTCACATAGTGTATAATACAACCGCTCAGAATATTTCTGATGCTCAGGTGCAAAGCCAACTTAAGGTATTGAATGAAGATTTTCGTAAAAGAAATAGAGATACGATAAATACACCTCTAAGGTTTAAGCCTTTCGCTGCTGATGTGAATATTGAATTTGTATTAGCCACTACCGATCCAAAAGGTAGACCGACAACTGGTATTATCCGCAAAAAAACAGGGGTAGTAGATTGGGGTATGGATGATAAAATAAAGTACAACTCTTTTGGTGGAGATGATGGCTGGGATAGCAAAAGTTATTTAAACATTTGGGTAGGTAATACACGAAAAATTTTAGGTTATTCCAGTGTACTTGGAGGTGCTTCTGATAAGGATGGCGTGGTAATTAATACCACTGCGTTTGGAACTATTAATACGGCACAACCATATCATTTAGGCCGGACTGCTGTCCATGAAATTGGCCACTGGCTTGGATTAAAGCATATTTGGGGCGATGCACCTTGTGGTGATGATGGCGTAGAAGATACTCCACCACAAGCTAGTTACACCACCGGTTGCCCTACTGATTTCCGTTCTTCTTGCACCAATGGATCGCTAGGTGATATGTATATGAATTATATGGATTTTACCAATGACGCCTGTCTCAATTTGTTTACAGAAGGTCAGAAACAATTAATGCGAAATGCCTTTAACTATGGGGGTCCAAGAGCATCGTTACTTAATTCAAAAGGTTTGGGTGAGCCTTACCTTTTAGAAGCTTCATTGCCCATTGAAGAGGTAGCGGTAAAACAAATTACTCTTTATCCAAATCCTGCTACTACTGATATATCAATCAATTTTAATGGAGATATTTCCTGGATCAAAAAAGAATTGTCCCTTATAAATTCTAATGGAGCCACTGTATTACGATTTGAGGTTTCAGGAACAACACAAAAAATTAATTTAAGTAATTTAAAACCTGGAGTATATATGGTACATGGTGAAAATGAAGGAAAGAAAATTGCTCAAAAATTTATTAAACTATAGGTTGCTGGTTAGTTTTTGTGCCGCCAGTTTTCCAACTACCGGAGCTAAAGCAACGCCCATTCCACTCATTCTTACCGCACAGAAAACATTGGGCCGCACTTCTTTTATTATGGGCATTTTATGGCTGCCCATCGCCATGATACCTGACCATCTGAGGTCAATGTTGTAGGCGCCTTTTTGGTGAGGTAAAATAGTTTCGCTAAGGTATCTTTCTAATTCTTGTTGAATAACTTCAGAAGTTTCAAATTCAGTTGTTTTTTCTTTATCAAAAGATTTATTTCGGGCACCTCCCAACAATACCCGGTCACCTAGATTACGGAAATAATAATACCCCTCGTCTGAATGAAAGGTGCCACTCCAGCGAAGATCTTTTATTGGTGATGTAACCAATACCTGACCTCTTGCCGGTACAATATCTATATCTGGCATCAACTCTGTAGCAAATGCATTGGTACATATCAATAACTGAAGTGCAGAAAAACTCAATTTATTTTCTGTTTCTACTTCTATTCTTCCCAATTTTTGCTGGAAGCCTTTTACATTAACCGCATTGAAAATTTGCACTCCTTGCTCTTGTACCATACGTGTTAGGGTTTGTACCAGTTTGCCAGAATGAAGAAAACCTTCTAGTTTGTTTTTTACCAAATGTTGAGTGCCCCCAAAGCCATATTTAGAAATAGATTCGTCAGCCAGTAGGAAAGTGTTTTTTGTTTTAGTAATTGGTTTTAGTATTGAATTAATGTACGCTATGTTTTTACTTAAGTCTTCAGTTGTAGTTTTATCTCCAACATCATAAAGTTCATTTCCACCACACAAATCAAAATCAATGGTTTCTTTTTTAAAATATTTTTGAATTTGTTGCAAGCCTTTATAACGCATGGTTACTAACTTCAGCATGTTGTCCGTGCCCATAGTTTGAGCATCACTTACCAACTCACTGAGGCTCCCAAAGCAAGCAAATCCGGCATTTCGGGTACTAGCTCCCTCTGGAATAATGCCCCTGTCAATAATGGTTATTTTAATTTTGGGATGTTTTTTCTTAAGGTGAAATGCAGACCAAAGGCCTACCAAGCCGCCACCAATTATTAGTACATCTTGTGGTGCAAAATAGGTTTCCTTTTCCCAGATACTGATCATAGAAATGAAGTTAATTATTTTAACTGCTCTTTAAGTTGGTGGCTGTTACATTTGAATAACAATCTATCCTATGAAAAAAATTCTTTTATCGCTTTACATTTTATCCTTCACTTTATTATCAAACGCACAGGGATTTAAAAACATTATCAAAAACGTTGGTAAAAATGATACGTCAGGTACGGTTACCAAAATCTTTGAAAAGCATTCATCTGTAAGCGGCTTATCCAACGGGGAGATCATAAATGGTCTTCGGGAAGCTTTAACTATTGGAACTCAAAATGCAGCGGGCAAGTTATCAATGATGGATGGGTTTTTTAAGGATGCAGCTTTGAAAATATTAATGCCTGTGGAAGCTAAAAAAGTAGAAAAAACACTACGTGATGTAGGTATGGGCAAACAGGTTGACAATGCAATTTTAGCTATGAACCGTGCCGCAGAAGATGCCGCTAAAAGTGCGTCTCCTATTTTTTTAAATGCAATAAAAGCAATGAGACTAAATGATGGTTTAAGTATATTGAAAGGAGGTGAGTTTGCGGCAACCAATTTCTTAAAAGATAAAACAATGGCAGCTCTAACGGAAGCCTTTAAACCGGTCATTGAAGCTTCTTTGCAAAAAGTAAATGCAACTAAATATTGGAATACTGTTTTTAGTACTTACAATAAATTTAGTAACGACAAGGTAAATCCAGACCTTTTAGAATATGTAACTGCAAAAGCATTGTCTGGATTATTTTATGGAATAGGGCAGGAGGAGCAAAAAATCAGAAAAGACCCAATGGCAAGAACAACTGATTTGCTGAAAAAAGTATTTGCTAAATAGCAATCTTAAATAGAAATCCTTATACACGAATACTAACCTTCGGAGTTGATATAAAATAAAAGAGGTTGCTTACATGACAACCTCTTTTATTTTATTTATCTATTTTTTATTTAACAACCACACTTATAAATGTATCGGTTCTCCATAAGCTACTTCAATTGCCTCTTTTACACTTTCACTAATGGTCGGGTGAGGGTGTATGCTATCCAACACTTCATGGTAGGTAGTTTCTAACTTACGGGCTACTACCGTTTCAGCAATGATCTCTGTTACATTGTAGCCTATCATATGTGTGCCCAACCATTCTCCATACTTTGCATCAAAAATTACTTTTACAAATCCTTCTGTAT
The DNA here is from genome assembly GCA_039921625.1 of Chitinophagaceae bacterium. Classification (GTDB taxonomy): domain Bacteria; phylum Bacteroidota; class Bacteroidia; order Chitinophagales; family Chitinophagaceae; genus Flavisolibacter. The sequence goes on along the minus strand of JBDSBL010000227.1, from coordinate 843 downwards.
GGCCTGCTGCAGAGGCTTTTCCCGAAGCACTAAGAGGGAACTTCCCAACCTTTATTTCATGGCCTGCATCGCGTGCCTGTTTTTCAGTTAACCCAACGGATGCAATTTCCGGCGTGCAATAAGTACATCCGGGTACATTGCCATAATCAAGTGGCTGCGGTTGGTGGTTTAATTTTTTTTCAGTGAATGCAATATTTTCTACAGTAATAATGGCTTCTTTGGAAGCAACGTGTGCCAATGCCTGTCCTGGGGAACAATCCCCAATTGCATAAAATCCAGGTACTGAAGTTTGACCAAATTTGTCCACGGCAATACGTCCTTTTTCCATTTTAATTCCTAATTCTTCTAAGCCAATGCCCTCAATATTTGCTTGCACTCCTACCGCACTCAACAATACATCCGCTTCTAAAGTTTTTTCTCCTTCAGCAGTTTTAATGGTGGCCTTTACCCCGGTACCTGACGTATCAACCTTAGTAACTTCACTGTTTACTAAAATTTCAATGCCTTGTTTCTTAAAATTCTTATCTAACTCTTTGGAAATTTCTTCATCTTCTACCGGTACTATTCTTGGCAAAAATTCAATGATCGTTACTTTGGTACCCATACTATTGTAGAAATATCCAAATTCAACTCCTATGGCACCACTTCCTACAATTATCATTGATTTGGGTTGCTCTGGCAGCACCATTGCTTCGCGATAACCAATTATTTTTTTACCATCAATAGGCATAGAAGGTAGTTGCCGGCTTCTACCACCTGTTGCTATTATAATATGTTTTGCCTCTACTGTTTGTTTCGTATTATCGGCCGCAGTTATTTCCATTTTTCCTTTGCCGGTCAATT
>JBDSBL010000226.1:0-5791 GCA_039921625.1 Chitinophagaceae bacterium | reverse complement strand
TCCATTTGCTGATCAAAGTTCCACAATCTTTTATCAATGGAACCATAGCTTAAATCGAATGCGCCTTGGGTTATTTTTGAAATGAAATTAGCCCGTTCTATAAGTTGGTATACTTCTGATGCAACCTGCACAGGATGCAAACCAGCCGCACGGTTTATAGCTGCTGTTTGGCTATCCTCACTAAAAGTGGTCAACAGCTTTTCTATTCTTTTTATTTCCCCAATTGCCAGATCCATGCTTTCATCTGCATGATTTTTATTAAGGCAAACAACGGTAATCTCAAAACGATTTCCCATAAGTTTTTCAACCCGGTTATACGTTTCTAATTGTGGTTTTATTAAAACATCACTGTTCATGTTGCAATGCTTCTAATTGATGTACAAAGACTTCCGGTGTTGAAGCTATAGCACCTTCCCATTCTTTTATGATGTTGCCTTTTCCATCTAATAATACAGTAAACGGGAATGTCCCCTTCTTATTATATTTTTCAGCCAGAGCACTATTTTCTTTTTGAACTTCTTTAGATAGCTGATGCTTTTTCAATCGTGGAAAATCGGCCTTTACAACAACTAAATGATGCTGTGCGTATGATACAAAAGGCTCTTTTTCCAAAACTTCTTTTTCCATTCTTATGCAAGGGATACACCAGTCAGAGCCAGAAAATGTGACTAACACCATTTTATGATTGCTATTAGCTGAATCGAGAGATTTAGTAATGTCAGAAGATTGGCCAAAGCAAATAGTGGACACAAAAAGAATTAAGGGGCAGAGGATTTTTTTCATGATACCCAAATTTAAATTTTAAAAGCTTCCATATTTGGTTATTCGAATAGGGTTGCGTTATTTAAAACTTAAATTGCGGCGGCAATAACGAGGAAACCACTTCTGCAGAAAGTGGATTGATAAAAATGGTTTTTATATATTCAGAATATATTTCTGAATGCCAGTAAAAGCGAAACCCTTATCAATTTTAAGTTTGATAAGGGTTGTAATGAAATTCTTTTTAACCGATAAATTTGGTACTGATTTTATTTATGAATTGCTTTAAAATAAAACTTCTATTAAATCAATTTAATTATTGTCTAAATTTTTGCGGGCACGCTTGATGTATTCTTCATCTGTTTCACCTCGTCTTATTTGGTCATCCCTTAATGTATTTTCATTATTATTTAGTACATCAGAATTAGTGGATGGATTTTTTATCTCATCATTTTTTCTTTCATCCTTTAGCAGACTTTCTCTATTCAACTTTTCGCGGTCGCTTATTATTTTTTGTTGCTCTAAATTAGACGTCGTGGCAGTAGTGGCACCATCCTTTCTCCGGCGGTACATATTATCTTCATTAAAATAATCCTGATTATAAAAATCTGATCCTACTTCTTCATCATCATCCGAAACCACAGGGGCACTCCCCTTTCCAAAAACTTCTACAATAGCACGTTCTGCTTTTGCACCCAAATCATCCTTATGATATTTTGGCAATGCTCTTAATTGAAATGGGGTTACTTCTTCCAGTATTACATCATCATCTTTGGGCTGCAATATGGCAAGGCCAATGGGAACCAAAACCGTTCGTTTTTCCAACTGCAATTCTTTGCTGTCAGCAATGGAAACTACCATATAACGAACTTTGTGCGCCACACTATCAAAGATTAGCTCCTGCACTTTTCCTATGAGTAAACCAGAAATGTTTCTCACCTCCCAACCTCTGATATCCGGCTGGTGCTTGGCTATTTCGAAATCTGAACCGCTGAGCTCTTGTAGGCGCTTTTTTTTGTTTGCCATATTTAATAGTTTATTGAGGCAATTGCCTCTGATTAATTATTTTATTGTTTACGGTCTGTAGGTAGTATCGCTACCTATGTGATTGCTGGAATCTTGCGTGGTGGTGGTAGTGGTTGGGGTTGCTTCGTTCGCTTCGTGATTATTATATTGTCTCCAAATCAGGTAGCCGACAATTGCTAATACTGCCAATGTCAATAATATCCAGGGTAAAGGTGATTTTTTCTTTCGTTGTACGTCCAGGTTGGCCATTTTAAGAATTTTTAGTTTTGTTATTCTTACAATAACAATAAATTCCATGCCACCGCTCTACTGCTTTTTAAAAAATTATTAATTAAATTTTTTTATAAGTGCTATTTCTAAAAATATTTTGAGATGTTATTGAATTACACTCAATTTTATCTCTCTTAAAATTCCTTATCGAAAGCCGTTATTATAATTTTAAGGGCTTACTATTTATAACTTCTTTCCTTTTTTTTCACCTTACATAGATCAATAAAATAATTATACCCGCAGTTTACCTGTTAGCTATTACTTTATATTTTGTGATTGAATGATACTGATCTCCTGGCTGTAAGATAGTAGATGGAAAAGAAGGTTTGTTTGGAGAATCAGGGAAATGTTGTGTTTCAAGGCATAAAGCAGCATGTTGATTTAGTGGCTTTCCATCTCTGTTTTTCAAGGTGCCATCCAAAAAATTGCCAGAATAAAATTGAAGGCCCGGTTCTGTAGTGTACACTTCCAAAGTTCGGCCACTGATTGAATCCGAAAGAACGGCTACTCTGGAAAAAGCGTCAGTTGGTTTGTTTAAAACAAAATTGTGATCGTAGCCGCCTTTTACTAAATCAATGCGTGCCCCTATAGATTGAGGACTTGTAAAATCAAAAGGTGTTCCTTTTACTGGAGCTAATACACCTGTAGGAATAAGTGTTGTATCTACCGGGGTGTACCGGTCTGCATCAATCATTAAGGTGTGATTTAGAATCGTGTTTGAAACATCACCGGTTAAATTAAAATAGCTATGGTTTGTTAGGTTTACCGGGGTGGCTTTATCCGTTTCCGCACTGTATTCTATTACTAATTCATAATCGTCCGTTAATTGAAATTTTACAGTAGTGGTCAGGTTTCCCGGATAGCCTTCTTCTCCATCTTTGCTTATATAATGCAACGTTAATGCAGGCAATGAATCCAATGGTTCCATTACATCCCATACTACTTTATCAAACCCTTTTATGCCGCCGTGTAACTGATTTTTACCATTATTTGCTGCCAGATGGTAGGTATTGTTACCTATTTTAAATTGAGCATCAGCAATTCGATTTCCATACCGGCCAACTGTAGCACCAAAGTAGGGTGGCTTTGCCAAATAGCCGGAAAGGCTGTCAAATCCTAAAACGATATTACTTACATTACCTTCCTTATCAGCAGTAAGCCAGGAAGTAACAGTGCCGCCATAATTGGTGACTTTTACCTGGCTGCCTTTGTTGTTGGTTAGCGTAAAAAGGTATACTTTTTTACCATCGGCTTCTCCCCAATCAGTTTGTTGCAGGCTGGCCTTGGTGGTTGATTTTGTATTCATATTTGTAGCGTCTGCAGTGAATGCTGCTTTTTTATCGTTGTTGGAACAAGGAGAAATTTAAATATTGATGTTAATGAGAATTCCTATGTTCTTTAAATTTCTCAAATTCCTATATAGTTTGGTTTGTGTAAATTAATTATTTAATGCCAACCTGCCATTTACATTATATCCTTTAATACTATCTGCGCTAAAAAGGTCGTTTACATTAATGCTTCTTTAAAATTTAGACGACTAAAAATTTTGAATATTAATTTCCCTTCGTATAATTATTTGCATCATTAAAGAACCATCAGGCTGCAACCCCGAATATCAGAGTTATCTAACCGGCCAAGTATTTCAAAAGAGCCATCATTGTGGAGTTTTCCAACATCTTCCGTTGCTAAAAAACTACAGGAATAAATATTAGCAAGGTCTATAATATTGATAGCTCCATTGGTGATTTCTTGGTCCCTTACAATGCTCAGTGGATCATCTTCAGGGCGCAGCAAAACTTTCATCCATGGTGGGCAACTAAACAAACCATTTTCTTTTGCGTAAGCTTGAGATAATAGCTCCGTCATGCCATATTCTGAATGAATGTTTGAAACTGAAAATGCATTTTTTAGTAGTTCCTGCAATTCACTTCTTACCATTTCTCTTTTACGGCCTTTCATTCCACCGGTTTCCATCACCTTTGTATGTTGCAATTTCATTGGATATTTTTCCGCAAAATCAATCAGGGCGTGGGTGACTCCAATGAGCATAGTTTGTTGGCCGTTGGCTTCAAGCAACTGAATGGTTTGGGCTAATTTTTCAAAATCATACAAATAGAAGCCACTTAAAGGATGACTGCTTTTCTGTATGAGCGCCTCCACCATATATACAAGCGATGAATTTTCTCTTTCCAAATATGAAGGCAATAAACCAAGAAAACAATAATTGACCGGAGCTCCATACATTAATTGAAATCCATCAAAAAAACTGGTCGTGTAAATAGAGGCATCTTTTACCAAATGCTTACTGGGTGTAGCTCCTGTGGTGCGGCTGCTTTCAAATACCACTTCCGGATAAAATGCCGTACTTACTATCTCGTGCGTTTTAAAAAAGGATATTGGTAAAAAAGGAATATCATTCACCGTGGATACATTGGATGGTTTTGTGTGTACCAAATCGCAATACGAACGATACACTTGATTAGTATAATATTGAAAATTAAAAATAGCTAAAGCAATAGTTGTAAAATCTTTACCGTTCTTTATAGAGAATACCTGCTGTGTTAACAATTCTGGTGTAGGTAGATTCCCGTTCATCCTGTAAATTTGAAGTAGGAGTTAGGTATGAAAAAATATATTTTTACATTTTTAGTTTTAGTCGCTATAATAGCCTGCAATAAGGAAAAATTTCAAACAAAACCAACATTAAAAGTTTTGTCCTCTAATACAAAGAAAGTTCCCCTGAGTGGTACATTATCAGTGAAATTAGAATTTACGGATAAAGAAGGCGATGTCTCAGATTCGCTGTTGGTTATACGGCAACGTATCAATAAAAGAATGCCGGTTACCTTGAAAGCATTACCTTATAAAATTCCTGATTTTCCAAAAACAACAAAAGGTGAGATCAACATTTTTATGGATTATTATGGTGACCTCACACTTCAACTTGATGCCATCCGTATTCCCGGATCCAACCCTTCTCGAAATGAGCCCGATACTATGAATATTAAATTTGTAGCGAAAGACAAAGGGGGCCATTATAGTGATACCGCAAGCCTGAATAATATTATTATAATCAGGTAAATAATGACCCGCTTTTTTAGATTGCAACAACATGAAAACAGTGTTTGATTATTTTGTTTTCACCAGTCTTTTTATTGCTTGCTGTGCTTTATTAATGGTGTACCAAACGTATCACCTTTTCAATGTTCCACTCAATTTTACCTTTTTTGGTTTTGTACTCTCCGGCACCATGTGCAGTTATAATTTCCATTGGTTTCTTACTCCACCCATCGTTAACAACAACACTTCTCCCAAAACAAAATGGAATTTACGCAACAAGCCACTCCATTTTTTTATTTTTGTAGCTGCCTTTATTGCCTCCGGTTATTTTTTCTATATGCTGCGCCACCACTGGTTTTGGCTGTGTGCTTCTGCCCTGCTCACCTTTTTATATACAGCACCCAAGTTGAATTTTTTTCCATTTGTACAGCTGCGAAAGGTGGCTATTGGTAAAACCATTTTTCTATCTCTTGCTTGGACTCATATAACCGTCATGCTTCCCTTATTAATTAGCGGATTGTTGTGGAAAAATGATATGTATCTTTTTTCAGTTAATCGTTTTTTATTACTTTATGCCATCTGCATCATTTTTGATCTTCGGGATCGGGAAAACGATAAAAAAGAAGGTATTAGAAGCCTCATCACCTTATTGGATGAAAAAGGCAATATGCGTTTG
>JBDSBL010000225.1:0-13970 GCA_039921625.1 Chitinophagaceae bacterium | reverse complement strand
AATGCCACGGTGGATGGGGAAATAGTAGTGATGGACAGCGCCTTTGTATTGATGGAAACGCATTTTACTTTTCCCAAATACCACCTTCCCGAGTATGATTATTTTCAGATAGACCAACAATATAGTTATGTGCAAAATAAAAGCTGGTTGCTCTCGCGGCAGGAGTTTACTTATTACTCCAAAAGCAATCGCCAACGGCTTTCCGGGCATACAGTGGCCACTTTTTCTGATTACGAATTAAACAAACAATTTGCAAAAAGATATTTTGGACCTGAAGTAAGTGCAACGGCACAATCGGCTTATCAAAAAGACAGTTTATTTTGGCAAACCGTTCGTACAGAACCTTTGACGCCAAAGGAAATCAGGTTTATACAATACCGCGACAGCATGTACCGCGTATCCCATACCAAAGATTACTTAGACTCTGTTGATCGCTATATTAATAAAATTACCTGGAAGAAAATGGGCTTTACCGGGCAGTCGTTTTACAACCGGGAAAAAGAGCGCACCTGGCATTTGCCGCCGGCTGTTTCTCTTATTGAGCCATTTGCTTTTGGAGGGCCGAGACTGCGAGGCTATTTCTTTTATTCAAAAATATATCCTTCCCGAAAAAATCTTTCTTTATACAGCAGTTTAAGTTATGGCTTGCGCAATAATGATGTAAATGGAAATTTCCATTTAGTGAGAACGTATAATCCATTTAACCGGGGCTTTTACCGCGTTACGGCTGGCCGCGATTTTAAATTCATATTTGAAGGGGATGCATACATCAACCTAATTAAAAGGAACAATTATTATTTGAATAATTACTTTGGAATAGGCCAGGGGCTTGAGTTGGTCAATGGATTGTTTTTATTTACTGATATAGATATTACCCTTCGCCGCTCAGTAAGTAAATACAAAACCGGGTCGCTAATCGATAGTGTTTTTATTCAAAAGCCAGATCAAAACCGGGCGGTAGCGTTTGATCCATATAATGCAGTGTATGGAAAAGTGCGATTGCAGTATACCCCGAAACAACGGTACCTGCGTGAGCCAAAGGAAAAAGTAATTCTTGGGTCGGTGTGGCCCACCTTTTATGTTACGCTTCGCAAAGGGTTGCCATCTATCCTAAACAGTCAAGTCAATTTTGATTATTTAGAACTTGGTATGGAGCAACAACTTAATCTTGGGTTGCTTGGAAATACAAGATATACCGTAAAGACAGGAAGCTTTATCAATCAACAAAAACTTCAGTTGATTGATTACCAGTTTCAACGCAAAGGCGATCCATTTTTATACATGAATCCGGACGAGGCATTTCAATCTCTTGACTCTACTTTTCCTTTGTTTAAACGCTTTTACCAAGGGCACCTGGTACATGAATTAAATGGTGCTTTATTGAATAAAATCCCTTTGTTGAAAAAACTGCAATTGCGCGAGGTGGCTGGTGCTGGATTTTTATTGGCGCCCGAGCGAAACCTGCGCTACGCCGAGGTTTTTACAGGAGTAGAACGAGTTTTTAAATGGCCGTTCAACCCGCTAACTAAATTTAAAATTGGAGCCTATGTGGTTGGTTCGGTTGCCAATAAATTCAGCAATCCAATTCGGTTTAAAGTGGGCCTTACCACCTGGGATATTGAACGCAATAAATGGCATTAGCACTTTGGCTTTTTACTTTAATTAGTAACGTATTAGTACATCTTTTCCTTTACAAAGTGGTTAGTCAATAACTTTACGGCATGGCTGCAGCAAACAAACCAATAAAACGAAGTGCCGCCTTGGCTACTCTTTCACGCGAACATCATGAAGCATTGTTACTTGTGTGGAAGATAAAAAATGGTTTAAAAAATAGAATTGAATTAGGAAGAATAACCTCTTACTGCCAATGGTTTTGGCAGCACTATTTAGACCACCACTTTAAACAAGAAGAAAAAGTACTTGTTCCTTTTTTAGGAATTGGGTCACCCTTGTCTTCTCGTCTTTTTACGGAGCATGCTGCTATCAAAGCGCTGATCACTTCATTAAGCGCCGGGCCGGATATTGCGTTATTAGAAAGCTTGGCTACTACTTTAAACGATCATGTACGCTTTGAAGAAAGAATACTTTTCAATGCAGTGGAAAGCCTTGCTACACCAGAACAATTAAAAGAAATTGGCAACGCATTAATTGAAGAGAAGGAGGCGCACTTTTGGGAAGATGAATTTTGGATTTCCTCTAAATAGAACTTACCACCGCGCCACGATTTTAAAATTCAACAACCTTGGCGTTAATCTATTGGGCATGGTAAATACATTATTAGCAAAATCTTTTATCAATAAATACGAGATGGTATTTGGCCGGTCTATTAAGTTAAACACTTCCAAACTTGCCCATACATTATCAAAGTTTTTTAAAGGATTGTGGCTTCTTCTATTGCTTTTATCTGCATCCAGCAGCAAAGCACTAAAACCAATATCCACTCTTATGTACGGATCTATTTTTAATGCATTTCTGTATTTTACAGAACCCGGAATATTGTAGGGCATGTTGGTACCATAGATAGAACTCAGGTAAACTTTAAAGTTTTTATTGGTGGATAAATAATCCTGGAAAAACATTCCAAAAGTAATTAAGCGATCTGTGGGCCGCCGAAGCCAGCCACCTTCCACTGTAGTACTGTCTTTTATTTTTCCAGTAGAATCAATAGTATAGTTTTTATAGAAATCATTATCAATATTTTCTCTTGTCCGCATAAAGCCAATGCTGACCCAACTTTCCGCATCCTTTACTATTTCTCCAAACAGCCGCATCTCTAATCCGGCTGCATAAGCCTTTGCATTATTTTCGCCAAAATACCGGATGCGTACATTATCAATATCGTACGGCACTACATGCCTCATCCTTTTGTAGTAAGCTTCTGTAGTTAGCCGTAGAGGCCGGTTCCAGCCAATGAAATTATAATCGGCGCCCACTACAGCCTGCAAACTTCGCTGTGCTTTTACCTCCGTATTCACCGTGCCGTTGTAGCGCCGCAACTCGCGGTAAAAAGGGGGCTGATCATAGGCTCCAGCAGCTCCTCTAAATACTACATCGCGGTTCCAATCCGGCTTCCACGAAGCACCTAGCCGGGGTGATAAAAGGAACTCATTATTGAGGTCATTATAATTAGCCCGCAAACCTAACTGGAGTGTAAAAGCATTGCTACTATCCCGAAATGCAATATTGTCCTGCACATACCCATTCCACTTATTTATAGTGCGGTTAAATGAAGATTTAATTACTTTATTCAGGCTTAAATAAGATGGGTTGTACGGCAATGAATATCCGGCAGAATCCTGATACTCCCATTCATTTATTTTATCCCCAATTACCGTTTGATTGTAGCCGGCTCCCCACTGAAACAAATGTTTTTCTTTATTCAAAGATCCTTTGTGCGCCAAATTGTAATCTGAGATGGTCAATGTATTCCTCGAAAAATTTTGGTACAATCCTGCACCTAATGGATTTACAATTAGTCCAAAGGTTGGTTTGGATTGATCAAAATCACGATCGCCGAAAAGGTAGGCTCCTGTAATATCTACATTTTCTTCTTCGCTATTTTGAAAGCGCGAGGCCTGCCATTTTAATCGCAGATTTTTGGAAGGTGAGTAGGTGGTAGAAAGGCCAAACATTTGTGTGGAATAAGCATCTTTTTCTCTTCCTTCAAAATATATATCTACACCAAGATTAGCTGTAAAAAACGGAGAGAATACCGCGGATGTTAGCTGGCTGAATTGGGGAATCAAAGTAAATCGGGTGCCGGAAATATTACCTAAAAATTCGGTTTGCCATTTTGGAGCGATTTTATAGGTGATGAGCGCCTGCAAATCAGAAGAAGAAGGTACATAATTGCCTACCGTTTCCTGGCTGCTCAACAGGTTTCTGTTGCTTCTGTTTCGGACTCCCAGCAAGTAAGTAAGCTTTCCTTTTGATCCTATTCCTTCTACATGAAAGCCTTGCTCCAAAAGGCTTACGTAAGCTGATCCTCCAAATTTTTTAGGAGTATTGTATTGAATATCCAGAACGGAACTCATTTTGTCGCCATAGCGGGCACCAAATCCACCGTTGTAAAAATTGATGTTGCGCACCAGCTCCGGATTGATAAAACTTAGCCCTTCCTGTTGCCCACTCCGCACGAGATAAGGTCGAAATATTTCAAAGTCATTTACATAAATAAGGTTTTCATCATAGCTTCCGCCGCGTACATTGTATTGTGAGGTTAGCTCGTTATTGGATCCCACAAATACTTTGATCATACTTTCTACTCCTGTGATAGGAGAGGGAAGATTGAGAATTGTTTTTGGGTTAGCTTTTATCAATCCCGCTTCTGTACGTTGGCGTTGGTCAGTGACAACCACTTCTTCTAAGGTATTGGTGGAAGGTTCCAACCGGATTGTTACCTTTTCTTCTTCGCCTTCAATTAATAAAAAGTTTTGTTGCGACGTTTTATATCCTGCGTGAGAAAGTACAATGGCAAACGCTTTTTCAGCCGGAATTTTTAACGAGAAAAACCCGGAATCATCTGTAGTATTTCCTTTTTGCGCACCTAAAATAATGACGGAAACATGGCTCAAAGGCCGCTCGTTTTCATCCAATACTAAACCTGAAATTTTTGCCCATTTTTTTTGTGCGGAAACAATTGTGAAGGAAAAGAAAAGAGAGAGAAGAATTAAAAAAGGCTTCTTCACAAAAAGAATATTTGATTGGGCTGTAAAATACTTCTTTCACTTATAATAACGAATTCCCTGTTTTAATTCTTTCCGGCTTAGAAGGAATGTATTTAGTATTAAGGTTTACAGCCCATAATTAGGTCAGCCACTTTTTTACCTTATTTAAATGTTTTTCAATTCCCGGATCGTTTCTTTAGGGTTGACTGAGCTAAATACCGTGTTGCCCGCTACCAGCACATCTGCACCGGCTTCAATCAGGTTTTTTGCATTCTCCAAAGTGACTCCTCCATCTACTTCAATCTTGGCTACGGCTCCTTGCCTTGTTATCATTTCGCGGAGTTGTTTTATTTTATGATAGGTGTGTTGAATAAATTTTTGTCCTCCAAAGCCAGGGTTCACGCTCATGATCAAAACGAGATCTACATCCATTAAAATATCTTCTAAAAAAGTAATTGGAGTGTGTGGGTTTAACGCAACTCCTGCCTTCATTCCAAGACCTTTTATTTGCTGAATATTTCGGTGCAAATGCGGGCAAGCTTCATAATGAACCGTCAATCCATCGGCGCCGGCTTCTTTAAACGCAAGGGTATATTTCTCGGGCTCTTCTATCATTAAATGCACATCGCAAAATTTAGTTGTGGCCTTTCTTATTTGGGCTATTACGGGCAATCCAAAACTAATGTTAGGTACAAAGCGCCCATCCATTACATCCAGGTGAAACCAGTCTGCCTCACTTTCATTTAGCAGGGTACATTCATCCTGCAGGTGCAAAAAATCCGAAGCCAAAAGAGAAGGAGCAATGAGGGCCATAATAGTGTATTTAAAGCAAGGTAATATTTAGTTGCTGCTTGTTGATTTGGTGAGAAAAGGATGGCAAGTTAAAACGTGTTAGCGGATATTTTGGCAAAGAAAAATATGCCACTCTTATAGTTACTTTATTCAATAATTAGTTACATACAAAACCAACTTATTAAAAAATTATTTACAAGGCCTCGGCTGCTTCTTTTGCTTCCGTCATTGTTTTATCCAATCCATAAGCCCGTTGAAAATTCAATTTTGCGTCCTCTTTTTTATTTTGAGCTACTTCGCATTTCCCCATCCAGTAATAGGCATCTGCAAAGGTGGGATTGATAGATGCAGCAAGGGAAAATACTTTAAATGCTGCTGCATAATTTTTTTGATCAAAATAGACAATGCCTTTGTTGATATAGGCATTCATAAAATTATAATTATGCCGGATGGCTTCATCAAATTGCTTCACTGCCTCGGCAGCATTTCCAATATTTGAATAATAAATTCCCTTAAAATAATAGGGCTCTGCATGGCCTTCCTTGCTGTTGGCTTTTATGAGGGAATCGGCCAGTGGCAATACTTTCGGGTTACCGGCCTCTGCATATTCAAAGGCAAGGTTTTGTGTTACTGCCGCATCAAATGGTGCCACTTCATACGCTTTTTCCAACGTGGCCATGGCTTCCTCATCTTTCCCCAATTCTTTAAGCAAGTCAGCTTTTAACTGCAAGGCATCTATCTGTCCCGGATACGTTTGGAGCACGGAATCGCAAGCCGCAATGGCTTTTTCAAAGGCTCCGTTTTGCTGATAGCCGCGAGCAAGGCTTACCTGCAACGCCACACTTTGCGGTAAAATTTTCAGAGCTTTTTCTATAAAAGCAATGGCTTTATTCCGGTCTTTATTTATTAAAAGCGTTACAAGGCTTAGTGCATGTTCTTCGGTTGGTTGCAGGTCCCAGGCTTTTTGAAGATCCTCTTCTGCCAATGTTGTTTCGCTGTTTTCAAAAAGAAGCACACCTCTTTTGTAATGCAGCCCTCCATTTTTAGGATCTTTTTCAATGCTATCCGATAGCTGTGCAAAAGGAGGATTAGTTAATATTTCATTTGTCGAACTTTTGTGAGAATTGCACCCGGCAGCTACTATCCACAGAAGGAGAAAAGGAACAAATTTTTGCATAGGCGTCAAAGCTAAATAAGATGCAGAAGTTGCGGCATAAATATTAAACTAAAAACAAATGAGCCTACTTATTTTTGACTCATCTTAACAGGCATTAATTTATTCAATGAAATTTTCCTTACTCCTTTTTTTGTTTCCATTATTGTTTAGTAGTGTAGTCAAAAATCAATTTTATAAATCAAATAAGCCCACCGCGGATACCATTCATTATCCTGAGGAAAGCCATTTTAAAAATATACAACAACTCACTTTTGGTGGCGATAATGCAGAAGCTTATTGGAGCCCGGATGGTAAAAGCATTGTATTTCAGCGAACCTCCTTAAAGGATGGTATTCCGTGCGATCAAATATATATGGGAAAAGTGCCAAAGAAGGGGGAGTCTTTCACCTACCAACGCATTAGTACCGGCGAAGGAAGAACCACTTGCGCTTATTTTACAAAAGAGGGAAAGCATATTATTTACGCGTCTACTTTTAAGAAAGGTAAAGAGTGTCCACCGGTACCGGATAGGGCTAAATATGGCAATAAATACATCTGGCCTATTTATAAAAGCTACGATATTTTCGTATCGGACCTGCAAGGGAAAAACTTAAAACAATTGACCAATACTCCCGGTTATGATGCGGAAGCAACACTTTCCAGAGATGGAAGAAAAATGATATTTACTTCCATGCGGGATGGTGATCTAGATCTTTATGTAATGGAATTAGCTAACGGCAATACTACTCGCATCACCAATAGCCTTGGGTATGATGGCGGCGCCTGGTTTAGCCGCGATGGAAAGAAAATTGTATGGCGTTCGAGTCGTCCCACCACAAAGGAAGAAATAGAAGAATATAAAGATTTGCTGGAGCAAGGATTGGTGGCGCCAACGAAAATGGAAGTGTGGACTGCTGATGCTGATGGCAAAAATCCAAAGCAAATAACAGAGTTGGGGCAAGCAAATTGGGCACCCAATTTTGTACCTGATGGCCGCATTATATTTTGCAGCAATCATGAATATAAAAGAGGCTTTCCATTTAATATGTACCTCATAAATGCAGATGGCACTGGTTTGGAGAAGATAAGCCGTGATAACGGTTTTGACGCCTTTCCAATGTTCAGCCCGGATGGGAAAAAGATCATTTTTTCCAGTAACAGAAATAACGGAGGCACACGAGACACAAATATTTTTATTGCCGATTGGGTTGATTAAATTATCCTGTTACCTGTAGTTATTTATTTTCTTTTCAAATTAATTACACTCTGTTTTATGGAATGAGTTGGCGATGAACAATTTTTGCCGTTGCGGTATTGCTATTGTAGTTTTGGCCCAACCTAACTTCCTCTTACCATGGATTTGTACAATGCCCTTCTTCATGCCCACAGTGCCGGACGCTGGATTGTTTTAATACTATTAGTCATTGCTATTATATACAGTCTTACGGCGGGTAGAAAAACATTTACCAAATCAGAAGCCTTGGTGGGTACGCTCCTTACAATTTTTTCGGATATAATGTTAATTGTCGGTATTTATCTATGGTATGCCGGTACGTGGGGATACAAACAAATTGCCGCACGAGGCATGGCTGAAGTAATGAAAGACCCAACGGCCCGGTTTTATGCAATTGAGCATATGGCTGGCATGGTGGTAGCTATTATATTAATTCATATTGGCAAGGCGCAAGGAAAAAAATCAATATCAGACCGTGCAAAACATTCTCGCACACTTATATTTTATACACTTGCCTTATTGATAATTTTAGCATCTATTCCCTGGCCTTTCCGTGCCATTGGTAGTAACAGAGGATGGTTTTAAAGTCATCTTTTACCTAATTCAATTACCTCACAATCTTTGATCTCTTTTCCGTCAATAGAAAAGCGGATCAATGTGCGCACCTGATGCCAGCCTGCCTTTCCGGCGGCTCCGGGATTCATGTGCAGGCATTCTAATTTTGGGTCGTAAATGACTTTTAATATATGAGAATGACCACTGATAAATAATTGTGCTCCTGCATTACTGATGGCTGTTTTTACCCCTGGCGCATATTTGGCAGGATAACCACCAATATGGATCATAAAAATGGTTACTTCTTCGCAGGTCCAGGTTAATTGTTGCGGGTAAATGCTTCTTATATCGTATCCGTCAATATTGCCGTAAACTGCTTTTAAGGGTTTAAATCCGGAGAGACTTTCTGCCACGGACAAAGATCCAAAATCTCCAGCATGCCATATTTCATCACATGCTGAAAAATGCTGGAATACGGCCTCATCCAAATAGCCATGTGTGTCTGATATTAAGCCAATTCTCGTCATCCCAAAAATTTGTATGTAAAAGTATAGCCTGAATTTTGTGAATTGATTTTATTAGAATTTTAAGATTTGCATATCTTTAACCATCCTATCGATTCCAGGTTCGTCCCTATACTGTTCCATTATTAAAGCGTAACTTTTAAGGAAATTTACTTAGCCTTAAACTGGAAATATTTAATCAATTATTTTTTGCCAACTTCTTTATCGATACATATGAAAATATTCTTTTCCTTATTTCTACTTATTCCCTTTTTTGGCCTAGCCCAAAAAATAAAAGTGAATGAATATGATAAATTTTTAAAGCAACGGAGAATAGAAACGTCTTCCGCTACCTTAAAATCCGGTGCCAACGTGGGCATGTCTGTTAGCTTTAAATCTCTCGGACAAAGTTATATAGCGGTGCTTACCGGCTATGGAGAAGCAGCCAGCACTATTGGCTTGGATGATCAAACCATTTTTCTTTTAGATAATGACAGCACTATTATCATTAAATCTACAGGAGTTCAGGTTTATGAAGTAGGTATGCCCGGAAAGCAAAATACGTATCAGCACGAATATGCTATATCCTTACCTGCTTTAGAAGCATTTACTAAACATGATATTAAAAGTGTGCGGAAATATACTTTTAAAGGTTTTGTGAATATAGATGTGGTGCCAAAAAACCAGGATGCATTGAAAAAACTAAGCACTGTGTTTTTAGATCAGTTGATTTTGGATAACGTGGCTTATGCAATAGAAACCATTAACCTTCAAGACTTGAATAAACATATAGGAGATAGTGTAAACGTGTGTGGAAAGGTTTATGGAGGCCGTTATTTGCAGAACATACAGAGCAAACCCACTTTGATTAATCTTGGTGCTCAATTTCCTAATCAGTTGCTAACGATAGTTATTTACGGTAGTGATAGAAAAAACTTTGAAGACAATCCTGAAGATTTTTATAGGGATAAAGAAATTTGCGTTTCCGGTAAAATAGAACTTTACAATGATAAGCCTCAAATAGTGGTACGGAAAAGGGAGCAATTAACGGTGCCTGGTGGCACAGCTCAAGCCAAGGCTTTTTAAAATAAAAGGATGCTACCTTTCGTCCTTATGCAACATTACAAAAGTTTAAATCTCTTTCTTTAATGCTTCTTCCTTTCAATTAAGGATAAAGCAATAATTTTAAGGAACAAAGTCAGGGAGAAGGCTTTGCATGTAAACAAATTAAGAAATGCCTTATTATCATAAAGTTGGCGAAATACCGCATAAGCGCCACACTCAATTTCGAAAACCGGATGGAACCCTTTATTCCGAACAATTATTTTCTACAGAAGGTTTTTCTAATGATTATTCTTTACTATATCATGTGTATCCTCCCACAGGTATCATTAAAACGGAAAAACCAATCAGCGTAGCTCCGCAAATAGCGGAAGAAAAAATGCTGAAGCACCGCAGCTTTGAAGGCTTTAAAATCAAACCTGAAAAAGATTTTTTAGAAAGTCGCATTCCCGTATTGGTGAATAATGATGTACATATAGTGCTAGCTGCTCCTATGCAAAGCCTTTCCGGCTATTTTTATAAAAATGCTGATGCGGATGAAATGATCTTTGTGCACGAAGGCAGCGGGATACTAAAAACAATGTATGGTGAACTTTCCTTTGGTTATGGAGATTATCTGGTAATACCTCGAGGAACTATTTACCAAATTCATTTTAATACGCAGGAAAACCGTCTCTTTATTGTAGAATCTTTCAGCCCGCTTCGTTTCCCCAAAAGATACCAAAGCAAATATGGTCAATTACTTGAAAATTCTCCTTTCTGCGAAAGAGACCTTCGTCCTCCGCAAAATTTGCAAACCCATGATGAGAAAGGCGACTTTTTAGTACGGACCAAAAAACGCGGCATTTTATATAACATTCATTATGGAAGTCATCCGTTTGATGTGGTAGGTTGGGATGGATGTTGTTATCCATATGCTTTTTCTATCCATGATTTTGAGCCCATCACAGGGCGGATACACCAACCACCTCCGGTTCATCAAACCTTTGAAGGTGCCAATTTTGTAGTATGCTCTTTTGTACCTCGTTTGTTTGATTATCATCCTCTATCTATACCTGCTCCTTACAATCATAGTAATATAGACAGTGATGAATTATTGTATTATGTGGATGGCGATTTTATGAGCCGCAAAAATGTAACCCGCGGCATGATGACGCTGCACCCGGCTGGCATTCCGCATGGTCCGCACCCGGGCACGGTAGAAAAAAGCATTGGGGCAAGAGAAACAAAAGAACTGGCGGTGATGGTAGATACCTTTCACCCACTGATGTTAACAAAGCAAGCATTGGAAATTGAAAATGATGCCTATACCATGAGTTGGATAGAATAAAATATTTTAGTCTTAATTATTATAAAAATCTCATTAACTTTTTGCTTTAAAATTTATTTATGATAAGAATTTCAGACTTACGGGCAGGTGATATTGTTAAGGTAATGCATGAAGGAGAAGAAAGAGAAGGGGAAGTAGTAGAAATAGACCGAGATCAGAAAATGGCTAGTGTGGATAATGGAATCCAGGAATTTTGGTATCAGGCAGACCACATTCTTTCTGTACCATTAAGTGAAGAACAATTAACGAAACTTGGATTTCAGCGGCAGGAAAGTGAAGGAAAAATAAAATACCTCAAAGGCCCATTTCGAATTCTTATCCATGAGGAAGGAAATTTTTCTAATTTGGAAATTTGGTATCGGGAAGACAGGCGCCATTTTGATATGCCTTTAACGGTCCACGAATTGCAAAACCGATACCTTGACATGACCAAAGTGCAGCTGGAGCGTATATAAAAATGCAGAATTTCAATAAATCTTCTTAAAATTTGAATATTCTTTTAAGAATTTGCTGCAAATAAAATCCTACTATTCTTTTTTTAGATGAATACCTATATCTTTGCGCTCCCAAAATCGGTATGTCTAAACAACCCCTTATTAAACAAGATGGAACTATTTTAGAAGCGTTGTCCAATGCAATGTTTCGCGTAAAGCTGGAAAACGGCCACGAAATAATAGCGACCATTTCAGGAAAAATGAGAATGCACTACATACGGATTTTGCCGGGAGACAAAGTGGGCGTAGAAATGAGTCCTTATGACCTTACTAGAGGAAGAATTAATTTCCGGTATAAATAAGTAAAGGGAAAATTGTTATCGTTAAAAAACTGAGCGTTAAAACTTAGTAATAAAAACTGAATCATGAAAGTAAGAGCATCCATAAAAAAGCGTAGTGCAGATTGCAAGATCGTGCGCCGGAAAGGGAAGTTGTATGTAATCAACAAAAAAAACCCACGCTACAAACAAAGACAAGGATAAATTAATTGAAGATTAAAGATTGTAAAATAAAAACGTTTCAATCTTATAAACTCAATCTTAAATTTAAAATCGTAAATCTGAAATAATTATGGCACGTATTGCCGGTGTTGACTTACCAAAAAATAAAAGAGGCGAAATTGGATTGACTTATATCTACGGAATAGGTCCATCTACCGCACAGTACATTCTTGACAAACACAGCATTGACCGCAACAAAAAGGTAAATGAGTGGAATGATGAGGATTTGAACAATATTCGTACAACCATTACCGAAGAATTAAAGGTAGAAGGTGCGTTGCGTTCAGAAGTGCAAATGAGCATCAAGCGATTACTTGATATTGCTTGTTATCGCGGGCTTCGTCATCGTAAAGGATTGCCGGTAAGAGGGCAGCGTACTAAAACTAACAGCCGCACCCGCAAAGGAAAGCGTAAAACAGTTGCTGGTAAAAAGAAAGCACCTAAAAAATAAACAATCAGCCTTGGATGTTATTTTTAATATTCAGGGCTTTTTATATGAAGCTTTTAGAATCAACGCCGGATCCGGTGCTTCAACGGGGAGGGTTCATTCACATTATTACGCAATAGCGTAATAATTTATTTTAAAACACAGATCACCTTTATTAAAAATGGCAAAAGCACAACAAGGCGCTAAAGGACAAGGAAGCGCAAAAGCAGCAGCAAAAAAAAGAGTTGTAAAAGTTGACGCCTACGGCGATGCGCACATTGTAGCATCATTCAACAACTTAATTATAAGCTTGACTAATAAGCAAGGCCAAGTTATATCTTGGAGCAGTGCTGGTAAAATGGGTTTTAAGGGTTCTAAAAAGAATACGCCATATGCCGCACAAATGGCTGCCTCAGATGCAGCTAAGGTTGCTTTGGATGCAGGAGTAAAAAGAGTAGATGTATTTGTAAAAGGTCCTGGTTCTGGCCGCGAAAGCGCCATCCGTGCCCTGGCAAACAGTGGCATTGAAGTAACTATGATAAAGGATGTAACTCCATTACCACACAATGGTTGCCGTCCTCCAAAAAAGAGAAGAGTATAAAAATTAGGTTTGAACTATTTGTGTTGGCTTTAAACCTTCATAAATATTTCATTCCCGATTAAAAAATATTGAGCCAAAAAGGTTTCATTTAATTAAAGGGTGCTTCATTAATTTTTACCGTTTTTAGGGATGGACGCACCGGTACAAAAAAGCGGAAATGAAATAAAACATGGCACGTTACACTGGTCCAAAAACCAAGATCTGTAGAAGATTTGGTGAGCCTATATTAGGCAATGGTAAATGGCTGGATAAAAACAGCAATCCTCCTGGTCAACATGGAGCTACAAAAAAGCGTAAAACTCTAGGTGAGTACGCATTACAGCTTCGCGAAAAACAAAAAGCAAAATATACGTATGGTTTGCTTGAAAAGCAATTTCGCAAAACATTTGAAGAAGCGGAACGCCGCCGTGGTGTTACCGGTCAGGTATTAATACAACTCCTTGAAGCTCGTTTAGATAATGTAGTGTACCGCATGGGTATATCTCCAAGTCGTCCGGGTGCCCGCCAATTAGTAAGCCACAAGCATATTACTGTAAATGGTGATATTGTAAATGTTCCCTCTTATCAATTAAAGCCAGGCGATATTGTTTCTCTGAAAGAGAAAAGCAAAGAAAATGCAGCTGTTATTAGCCAAATACGTGGCAAGAAC
>JBDSBL010000224.1:0-14206 GCA_039921625.1 Chitinophagaceae bacterium | reverse complement strand
ACATATACTTTCCCGTCTAATTCAAAATCCAGAAGTTTTTCTAGCCACCTGCATTATTGGATTTACTTTTTTTCTCGTTTGCTTTATCATATTGTTCAATACCGTCACCATTCCAATGTGGAATTTTATTGGCCTGCAATCCGATACAGCACGCCTAGTATTGGATATAGTTTTAGCCGCATTTATTGTTCTGATTTTCGCCGAGTTTATTCCGAAATCAATTTTTAGAGCCCATAGCAATTTAATATTGACACGCCTTGTGTGGGTAGTCAATTTATTTTATGGTTTGCTCCAGCCCATTGCCACGGCCTTTATTGCGCTTTCTGATTGGGTTTTGAAATATGTATTCAATGTGCGGGTAGATGATAAAAAGCATGCCTTTAGCCGTAGTGATATGGAAACTCTTTACCAGCAAAGCGATGAGAATGAGTATGAAAGTGAGGACATGAATACAGAGCTATTTGAAAACGCATTGGAGTTGCCGAAAACTAAAATTCGGCAGTGCCTGGTGCCTCGCAAGGAAATTGTAAGTGTGGAAAGCAAGACAACCGTTGAGGAGTTGCGGCAATTATTTATAGAAACCAAACTAAGTAAACTGGTGGTGTATGAAAATAACATAGACCATATTATCGGGTATGTACATCAGTTGGATCTCTTTAAAAATCCAGATCATTTAGAAGCTATTCTATTGCCAATACCTGCGGTGCCGGAAACAATGAGCGCTACTGATCTGATCACCAAATTTACCAAAGAAGGTAAGAGCATTGCCTGGGTGGTTGATGAATTTGGTGGTACCGCCGGCATAGTAACTATGGAAGATGTGCTGGAAGAAATATTTGGAGAAATACATGATGAATACGACAGTGAAGAATTTGTAGAAAAACAACTGGCCGAAAACGAATATATTTTCTCTGGCCGTCTGGAGCTTGATTATCTGGCTAATAAATATGATCTTTCTTTCCCGGATGATGAATCAGAAACCTTGTCTGGCTATATCATCAACCACCACGAAACCATTCCGCAGCAAAAGGAGCGCATTATTATTGATGATTATGAATTTGATGTGCTCAATGTAAGTGACACCCGCATTGAAACGGTAAAGCTGAAGGTGCTGAAGTAGGAGTAAATCAGCTAAAGAAAATAAGACGAAATGAGAAGCTAAGCCATCATTAACCAATAGAAATTTCTATCGAAGGGTCTTGTTTTCTTATCTTGGCAAACTTTAAAGCAAAATTTTTCGTAAGTCGTATAAGCTTTTCAAAAAAAAGCTATTCACATTATCTTTGGCGCACATTAAGAAATAGAAATGGCATTGATCAGGAGAAATAAATCAGGAGAAAAAACGGAAATGTCATTTATTGACCATCTGGAAGAACTGCGTGGACACATTTTTCGCAGTGTAGTGGCTATAGCTATCGGTGCTGTTTTCATTGCCATCTATAACAATTTTTTTATTAAGAAAGTGTTGATGGGGCCTACCCACAGTGACTTCCCTACCTATTCATGGTTGTGCAAATTGGGGCGTACAGCAGGCCTTGGCAATACATTGTGTATGAAGGAGATTGGGGTGAAAATGCAAAGCACCTCGGTAAGTGGTCAGTTCAGCATGTTTATTACAGTAGTCATTATTGGTGGTGTCATCATTGCCTTCCCTTATATTTTTTACGAATTCTGGAAGTTTATTAAGCCGGCGTTAACTCAAAAAGAATTGGGCAAAACCCGTGGAGTCATATTTTTTGTATCCTTATTATTTTTCATGGGTGTGCTGTTTGGCTACTTTGTAATTGCTCCCTACACCGTTAACTTTTTTGCCAATTTTCAATTAGATGAAACCATTGAAAACCGATGGACCATCAGCAGTTATATAGATACCCTCATCCCGCTGATACTAGGCACCGGCCTTGCTTTTCAATTGCCTCTAGTTATGTTTTTTCTTTCCAAAATCGGGATCGTAACTCCTACCTACCTGCGCAAAGTGCGCCGCTATGCCATCGTTATTATTGTGATCATTGCAGGCATTATTACACCGCCTGATGTTATCAGCCAGATCATTGTGTCCCTGCCTCTGTTGGTACTTTATGAAGTAAGTATTTTACTGAGTGCACGGGTTGTAAAACAAAAAGCATTAGAAGAAGTAAAAGAGTGGAGTTAACTCAATCACTCTCCTCCAATATATTTCTTCATCTCTATTTTTTAGCTGTCAAGGTTAAAAAACATTAATAGCTTTTTCTATCTCCAGTCAATATTGGACAGAGCACCTACATTTGTAAAAATACCTTTATGAAGGAAACAACTGCAGGAGATAAGGCTATAGCCATTGGCTCAGACCATGCCGGTTATGAATATAAAAACCTGGTGGTGGATCTGCTGCAAGCCAAAGGATTTGTTATCAATGATTTTGGCACCTACAGTACTGGCTCTGTAGATTACCCTGACTTTGCACATCCCGTAGCGGATGCTGTACAAAAAGGGGATGCCATGCGGGGCATATTAATATGCGGTAGCGCCAACGGCGTAGCCATCTCGGCCAACAAGCACCCGGGCATCCGTGCTGCTATTGCCTGGACGGAAGAAATAGCGCAACTTGCCCGCCAGCACAATGATGCCAACATTCTTTGCCTGCCTGCTCGTTTTATATCTGTCACCGTAGTGGAAGCAATTGTTACCATGTTTTTGGATACCCCTTTTGAAGGAGGCCGCCACCAAACCAGAGTAGCTAAAATTGCCGTTGCTTAATCATTAAAATTATATCAATACAATATGCAAGTAAACAAACAATCATTACTCATTTTAGGGTTGCTTTTTAGCGCCTCTTCTTTTGCACAAAAGGTGGCCAAGCCGGAAGCTTATGCAAAAACCATTACAGCGGCAGATTTAAAAAAGCACCTGTATATAGTAGCCAGCGCAGAAATGGAAGGCAGAGAAACAGCTACGGAAGGTCAGCGAAAAGCGGCAGCTTATATAGAAACCCAATTTCGCAACCTTGGATTGCTGCCAGGAAATAATGGCTCTTACCAACAATTTTATCCGGTAACGCAAGACTCATTAACAGAGGCTTCAATGGAAGTAAACGGCCAAAAGTTTTTATTGGATAAAGACTTTAATGTGTCCATTAACAATATGCCGGCCGTACAGGCCTTTAGTGAGTTAGTTTATATTGGCCCCAATGTTTCCGCTGATTCTTTGCGCAATGCCAACCTGCAAGGGAAGCTTCTTTTGGTAGCACAGGAAGCTACAACGCAGCAGGGACAAGGTGGTCGCGGTGCTATGTCTCCCCGCATGCAAATATTAAATACAAAAGGAGCAGCGGCAATACTTACAATTTCTGCCAACTATCCCCGCACACAACCAGCTTCCAGAAAGGGAGCACAAAGCACCCAGTTTTTTAAAAGAAGCATTCCGCCACAATCATTCACTATATCGGAGGGAGTAGCCCAGGCAATTGGTGGAAAAAATTATGAATCATTAAAAACAGAAGCGGCTGCAAAAACAGTGATGGCAGATGTATTGTTGAATGTACAGAAGGCTACAAAAATGATGCAGAGCAGCAATGTATTGGCCCTTTTGCCAGGTACAGATCTGAAAGATGAATATTTATTTATTACCGCCCATTATGATCACTTAGGAAAAAGAGGTGACTCAGTTATTTATTATGGTGCAGATGATGATGGCTCAGGCACAGTAAGTGTCATTGAAATGGCGGAAGCCTTTGTAAAAGCAAAAGCTGCCGGGCACGGACCACGCAGAAGCATCGTATTTATGACCGTAAGTGGAGAAGAAAAAGGATTATGGGGTTCTGATTATTATGGCTCTCACCCGGTATATCCACTGGAGAAAACAACTGCTGATTTGAATATTGATATGATTGGCCGCATTGACTCGGACCGTAAGGTGGGCGACTCTACCAATTATGTGTATGTGGTGGGAGACGATAAATTAAGTTCTGAATTGCGCACCATCAGCGAAATGGTGAATAAGAAAAGCGGAAAGATGGAATTGGATTATAAATTCAACGATCCGAACGATACACAACGAATTTATTTCCGCAGCGATCATTACAATTTTGCGAAACACGGCGTTCCTATTATTTTTTATTATGATGGTATGCTGAAAGGTGATTACCACCGACCAACAGACACACCTGATAAAATTAATTATACGCTGATGGCCAAAAGAGCCCAACTTGTATTTTATACTGCCTGGGAAATGGCAAACAGAAATGAAATGTTGAAACGCGATATTTCGTTACCGATACCAAGTCGGAGTTTCTAAGGAAACCAATTTTTTGAAAAAAGCAGTGCTTCAGGGCACTGCTTTTTTTATGCAGCGTTATTTTAATTGAGGTTGTCTCTATTAGTGCAACCAGTTTATATATACGATGCCGCTTTTTTTCTTTGAGTACAATCAGCCGGCATCCCGGCCCTCAAGTATAAGAACCCCGCACCAGGGCAAGCTGGTTGTGGGGTTTTTAATTTTTACGGGCTCGCTATTAACTTGCAAATGACTTTCTGCACTTAAGTCTTCTGCTTTATAGAATTACTGCTGTTGAACGGAGCATCGCAAGGAACGATGATTAGCATTCCATTAGCTGGCTAACAAATCCTCTATTTTATTTTTATTAAACCTGAAATAGAAATGAAAAAATACAGCATCTTTTATCTGGTGCAAAAAAAAATTCCATACCGTTGCCAGTATGGAATTAAAGTTAATTATTGCTTTTGTTACCAGCCCAACACCCACGCAAATACCAGCGGTGCTACAATGGTAGCATCACTTTCTATAATGTATTTTGGTGTGTGAATATCAAGCTTGCCCCAGGTTATTTTTTCATTGGGATGTGCGCCTGAATAAGAACCGTAGGAAGTAGTAGAATCAGACACCTGGCAGAAATAAGTCCAAAAAGGAATGTCGTGCATTTCCAGATCCTGATACATCATGGGTACTACGCAAATAGGAAAATCTCCGGCAATACCGCCACCGATCTGGAAAAAGCCAATGCCCTTGCCACCGCTCGATTCTTTGTAATAATCGGCCAGCCATACCATGTACTCTATACCACTTTTCATGGTGCTTGCCGGCAATTCTTTTTTATATACATAAGATGCAAAAATATTTCCCATAGTACTGTCTTCCCAACCGCCCACTACTATTGGCAAATTCTTTTCTGCCGCAGCAATCATCCAACTGTTTTTTGGATCAATCTGGTATTCGTCTTTCATCACGCCACTTAGCAACAGTTGGTACATGTATTCATGCGGAAAATAACGTTCGCCTTTGTCGGCGGCATCTTTCCATATTTGGTGAATGTGTTTTTGAATTTTGCGAAAAGCTTCTTCTTCGGGAATGCAGGTATCTGTGACGCGGTTCAATCCTCTTTCCAAAAGATCCCACTCTTGCTGTGGAGTTAAGTCGCGCCAATTAGGAATGCGTTCGTAATGATTGTGTGCCACCAGGTTCATTATATCTTCTTCCAGGTTGGCACCCGTGCAAGAGATAATGTGCACTTTGTCCTGCCGTATCATTTCTGCCAGGGACACTCCTAATTCTGCCGTGCTCATGGCACCGGCCAGCGACATGAGCATTTTGCCACCTTGCGCTAAATGTTGTTCGTAACCTTTTGCTGCATCCACTAATGCCGCTGCATTGAAATGGCGGTAGTGGTGCTCTATAAAATTTGAAACAGGGCCTCTATTCATAATGTTTGCATTAAGGCAGCAAATTTAGGCCAATAAAAAACAAAACCCGGTGCACTGCATCCGGGTTTGTAAAAAACACACACGAGAAAGTGTTTCTTATTTTTTTTCTTTTTGGTAAGCGGTCCAGCTAAGGTTGGATGCTGATTTTAATACCACCTTATCAGTTCCATTTTCCAAAGTAATGTAGTACTGAGTATTGTTTTCCGTGGTCAGTTCAAACAGATCTGACAGCCACATATCAGGATACTTTGCGAGGTCGGCTTGAAGCGTTACCGGTAACTGCGCACGACTAATGTTGCGGGTAACAGCTGCCATGGATCCATCACTCAAATAGAATGCAGTTACATATTGTCCATTGATTTCAAAGGTGGCTTTGTAGAAGCTTTCTGTTACCGTCCACGCTACTTGTGTCGCCGTATTGAAGGTGTTGTTGAATGATTTTAAAACCAGGGGAGAAACTGCCTTTTCAGCAGCAAAAACAGAGGTGGTGGCTACTGAAAGTAAAAGGGTAAAAGCAATGATTAATGATTTCATGTTAGTTATAGTTTTTTAATTAATAGATGTCTTTTTGTATAACGGATCAAAGGTATTTTAGGTTACACCCGGGCGCAAGTAAATTGTGATTAGTGGGATTCGTTGTTAAAGGGTTTAACGCCGCTTAACGAAAATTAACGAGGCGGTTATTCAAATTTATTTAGATATTTGTCTAAATATACAACTGCAAATATTTTGAATGTTATTTTCAAAGCACTGAACGATCCTACCCGCCGGTCTATACTGGAAATGCTAAAAGAGAAGGATAGAACAGCAGGTGAAATAGCAGAGAATTTTGCTATTTCAAAACCAAGTATCTCACACCACCTTGATCTATTAAAGCAAGCTAATTTAGTGGTTGCAGAAAAAGAAGGCCAATTCATTTACTATTCAATCAACACTACCGTACTGGATGAAATGCTGAAATGGATCATTCAATTGACCGGGAAAAAAAAGAAATAAAATGAAAAGAATTACTTTTTTTGAAGGCTGCATTATTTTACTTTGGTTATTGCCATTTTTATATTTAATAGCAGCATTTCCCTTGTTTGCTACCTCCCTGCCTATGCATTATGATAGCAATGGGCAACCGGACCGCTTTGGAAGTCGGGATGAATTTATTCTGGTCGTATTTGTATTGCAGCTTGTAGCAGCATCTATTTTTCTTTTGATCAAATTCTTACCACGAATAGATCCCAAACGCAAAGCACGGTATTCACAAAACACCTTTCGAAAGCTAAGCCTGGCGCTGCTTCTATTCATTACGTTTATCAATCTACTGTTTATTTACAGCGCTATTCATGTGGAATTTAAAGTAACAAGGTTTCTCTATCCCTTAATTGGATTGCTGCTTGCGTACATCGGAAACTTAATGAACAGCATCAAACCAAACTACTTTGTAGGTATCCGCACTCCATGGACTTTGGAGAGCGAAGAAACCTGGAGAAAGACACACCAACTGGCAAGTAAAATTTGGCTGCCCGGAGGTATTTTGATAACCTTTATTACGCTATTTCTTTCTGCCAAATCCAGTTCTATTTTCTTTGCCGTGATGGTAGTCATTATGTCCCTGATACCTGTGGTTTATTCCTATGTATTTTTTAAAAAACATCAAACCAACTTACCATGAAACTTCTGACTCTTTTGTTGTTGACTATTATTCATGGCTTTAATGCTACAGCTCAAAATAGCTTTGCCGGAGATTGGGAAGGTAAGATTGGTAACATCCGTTTGATCTTTCACCTTACTGAAAAGGAAGGAAAACTAACCGCCACGCTTGATAGCCCAGACCAGGGCGCCACCGGCCTTGCTTGCGATGAGGTAACCACCAAAGAGGATAGCATCAATATAACTTTATCAATAGCGCATGCTTCTTATAGTGGCTTACTAGGTGCCGATAAAAAGAATATTTCAGGTACATGGAAACAAGGTGGCCAATCTATTGCACTTGATCTTTCCAAAGGAGCTTCTATTGTATCAGAGGAGGTGCGATGGCAAACACCAAAGCCACCATTTCCGTATCGATCAGAGGAGGTAACCTACGATAATAAAGACAAGAGTGTGCACTATGGTGGCACGCTTTCCACACCCAATGGTGCCGGTCCTTTTCCAGCAGTAGTTATTATTTCCGGGAGTGGCACGCAGGATCGGGATGGTACTATGTTTGGCCACAAAAGCTATGCAGTGTTGGCTGATTATTTAACCCGGCAAGGCATTGCGGTATTAAGAGTGGATGACCGTGGTATTGGCAAATCTTCTTTGGGCAAAAATCCGGAAAAACTTACCTCTGTTGATTTTGCTGCCGACGTAGCAACAAGCTTTGCATTTTTGCAGAACAGGCCAGGACTAAATAAAAAAAGAATAGGCCTTATTGGACATAGTGAAGGAGGTATGATTGCTCCAATAGTGGCTTCGAAAAACAAATCGGTTGCCTTTATTGTATTGCTCGCCGGGCCGGGCCAAAAAGGAGACGCTATTTGGAAATACCAGATGCAGCAAGCTTTTGAGCGGCCAAACTTAAGTAGTGCAGATAAGTTACTGGCAGATCAATTGGTAAATGCAGTAAATGATGCATACAAACATTCTGATAATATGGATACGATACAGTCTGAAATAAAAACGACCTATACCCAATGGAAAAAAAACGTACCGGATAGCGTTGAAAACAAATTGTTGCTCACTAGGGGACCGGTTGATTTTTTAAAATTTTCAAATTCATTAAGGAACGGACTTTCATGGCTTAAGTATTTTATGAATTACGATCCGGCTATTTTATTAGCCCAAATAAAAATTCCTGTGTTGGCAATAAATGGAGAACAGGATATCCAGGTGCTTGCCAAAGAAAACCTGGCTGCTATTGATGCAGCCCTTAAAAAAGGGAACAATAAAAAGTATACAATTAAAGCTTTTCCAAACCTTAATCATTTGTTTCAAACCACGACTGATAAGGAAAGACCATATAATTCGATTGACGAAACTTTTTCACCGATCGCTCTTGCCTATATTGCCCAATGGATAAAGGCACAATAAAAAAGCATTTGTATTTTTATAAAAGACATTTATCCCTTTTTAATTTTGAATTTTTTAGCGCACGCTTATTTATCGTTCCGTGATCCGCAAATACTTGCGGGCAATATGATCTCTGACTTTGTAAAAGGAAAAACAAAATTTACTTATTCCCAGAGAATTCAAAAAGGCATATCGTTGCACCGCAGTATTGATGCGTTTACAGATGCCCACCCGGCCACCGCAGCGGCTAAAGCTTTTTTCAGGCCACATTACCGGCTGTACAGTGGGGCTATTGTAGATGTTTTGTACGATCATTTTTTAGCACTGGATACTTCTCTTTTTACAGAACAATCTTTAAAACAATTTACCGTTGAAGTGTACAGTAGCCTGGACCAACAGCTACCAATACTTCCGCCCAGTTTTGCGGTTTTATTGCCGTACATGAAAACCGAAAACTGGTTATTTAATTATCGCAATACAGAAGGAATGGCGAGAAGCCTTCGCGGATTAATTCGTCGCGCCACTTTTATGAATGATCACGAAACAGCCTATAACCTCTTCCTACAAAACTATGATGCGTTAGGTGCTTGTTATGCTTCTTTTTTTACAGATGTTAAAACCTTTGCAAAAGAAGAGTTGGCACAACTGAATTTATAATGAAGTGCTCCTTATAAGAAATGGATTAAATATTTTTGATTTTTAAATGCATCACTATGAAAAAAATTCTTTTTGCGCTTATGCTATCTTTTAGCATGGCTGCAGTAGCACAAACAAGTGTGGCTCCTACTATGTCAAAACTTCCTGCACTTGATCAATCGCCTATGGATATGGCTTACTTTCCAGTGGACTATCCGCTACAGAAAATAAAAGATAAACCAATGGAACCCCTAGTGGCAAGGGTAGTGTACAGCCGGCCTCAAAAAGGAGGTCGTTCTATATTTGGAGAGTTAGTAGAATATAATAAAGTTTGGCGCCTGGGTGCTAATGAAGCAACTGAATTGGAGTTTTTTAAAGATGTAAAAATTGGTGGTAAAAAAGTGCCGAAGGGAAGGTATACGTTGTATGCCCTGCCAGACTCTACACAATGGACGCTTATCATTAATAAGGATACAGATATTTGGGGAGCTTTTAAATACGATGAAAAAAAAGACATCGTTCGCATCACATTACCGGTTCAAAAAATGAAAGAAGTTGTAGATCCATTTACTATGGCGTTTGAAAAAACCACCTCTGGTGCTAACCTTATAGCCGCATGGGATGATGAAAGAGTAGTACTGCCGATCATTGTATACTAAGGCTTACAGAGGCCATTCCTCAAGGCATCAATGCTTTTTTTGCTACCTTGTAATCTTAAATCCAGCACTTTGTATCTTAAATACGGACCTCTTTTTTCTTTGCTTTTATCCTTTACACTTTTACTTACTTTTTGTACTGATTATAAAAAACAGGTCACATCAGTCCTTCCAACTAACGATTCTGAAATAGTAAAAAAAGGAGCAACCAATCCTTATTTGCCGATAGATCTTTCTCCTGCAGATATTATTTATTTTCCGGTAGATTATCCCGTGGCAAAGATGTCGGGGAAAACGGCAGCACTGCCATTTGCAAGAGTTATCTACAGCCGGCCACATAAGCAGGGTCGCAAAATTTTTGGTGGTTTATTAAAGTATGGAGAGCCATGGCGCCTTGGTGCTAATGAAGCGACAGAGATTGAATTTTTTAAGCCGGTGACTATTCAAAATAAAAAAATAGGAGCAGGCCGGTACATGATGTATTGTATACCGGGCCCTGAGTTTTGGACTATTGCTTTCAATACAAACATTTATAGCTGGGGCTTAACGATAGATCAATCCAAAGATCTTTTTCGATTTAAAACTACCGTACAGCCATCTGCTGTGCCCATTGAATACTTCACAATGGTTTTTGAAAAAACCGGTTCCGGAGCCGACCTGATTATGGCATGGGATGATGTGGTTTCTAAATTGCCAATTTCTTTTTAATAGATATGTGTGGCATTGCCGGCATACTTTCTCCCAATAAAAACTTAGTGGGCATTGACCGTTTAAAAAAAGCAACGGATGCCCTGGTGCACCGCGGTCCGGAAGGAGAAGGCCATTGGATAGATGAAAACGGAACGGTAGCCTTAGGGCATCGGAGGTTGGCTATCATAGATCTATTGCCCGAAGCGGCTCAACCTTTTTTTTACAACGATCGCTATGTGCTGACCTACAACGGGGAGTTGTATAATTATTTAGAAATAAAAAAAACACTGCAACAAAAAGGTTGCCTTTTCCACACAGCATCGGATACGGAGGTAGTTGTAGCAGCGTATGCTTATTACAAAAAAGAATGCCTTGCCCATTTTGATGGCATGTTTGCATTTGCCATTTGGGATAAAGAAGAGCAAACATTATTTGCTGCACGGGACCGGTTTGGAGAAAAGCCATTTTATTTTTTTTATGATAAAGACCAATTTTTATTTGCTTCAGAAATAAAAGCATTATGGAATGCCGGCATTCCAAAAATTATAAATCATGCAATGCTTTATAATTTTTTAACCATCGGCTACACCTCCAACCCTACCGATCCGCAAGAAACATTTTACCATACGATCAATAAACTACCGGCTGCGTCTTTTTTAATTTATGAAGGCAGAAGTCAGCAACTGACCATTGAAAAATACTGGCAAGTAGATTTAGAAGAAGATCATTTTATTTCTGAAAAAGCAGCAATCGAAAAAGTAGGTGAGCTGCTAACTACAAGTGTTTTGAACCGCCTGCGCAGTGATGTAGCCATAGGTACCAGCCTGAGTGGAGGTTTGGACAGCTCCCTGATAGTTGCCCTTTGTGCACAAGCTGAAAACCCGCAATACACACATAAAAGTTTTACGGCTTCATTTCCCCATTTTGAAAAAGATGAAAGTCGGTTTGCCAAAGAAGTTGCTGCACAATTCAATCTCGAACATTATTCAGTATTGCCCACAGCAGAAGATGCTGTAAACGAGATGGAAAAAATAATGTACTACCAGGAGCAACCCATAAATTCTGCCAGCGCCGTAGCACAATACCAGGTCTATAAAACGGCCCGCGAAAAAGGAGTGACGGTAATACTCGATGGGCAAGGTGCCGATGAAACAACAGCCGGATATCATAAGTATTACAAATGGAGATGGCAGCAATTATACCGAGAAAAAAACCTTAAACCAAGTGGAGAACTTGCCGCAGCCAACGCTTTAGGTGTTACAGAAACATTCGGTTTAAAAAATAAAGCAGCGGCCCTATTTCCGCAATTTGCCTCGGCTATGATGCAGACGCAAAGAGAAAAAAATGCTGCACGAAACACAGACTTAAATAAAGATTTCCTTTTCTCCAATAAGCGAAACTCTTACTACAGCACTCCCCTTAATTTTGATTTAAATAGTGTCCTTTTTTTCAACACTTTTATTTATGGTTTAGAAGAATTGCTGCACCTGGCAGATCGCAACAGCATGGCCCATTCCGTAGAAGTAAGACTGCCCTATCTGGATCATCAATTAGTTACTTTTCTTTTTAGCTTGCCGGCACATTTTAAAATAAAGGAAGGATGGACAAAATGGATATTGCGCAAAACAGCTGAACCTTTATTGCCCCAAAGTATTGTGTGGAGAAAAGATAAAGTAGGCTTTGAACCGCCGCAAAAAACATGGATGGAAAACCCTGCTATGGAAGAAGCCATCCGGGAAGGAAAAAAGATTTTAGCAAAAGAAGGAATTCTAAATGTATCAGCGCTTACTAAAAAGATTCGGCCACACCATGCTTATGCGGCCGAACCATTGGATTGGAGATATTGGGCAGCGTCTTATTTGCTTCGCCAATAACTAGGCTTTTTTATATTTTTTATCTACTTGCAAGTTGGCGCCCCCATCACTCACCAGCATGATCCAGTTCTTCTCATCTTCTAGAGTGATGTAATAAATCACATCGCGGTTAGAAGAATACTCTGTAACACCAAAGACTTTTTTACCGCCATATTCTTTTTTCAATTGTACCCGTAATAGCATGGGCAGTTGCGCTTCATTGTAATAACGAAGGCACTCCAGCATATTTCCTTCTGCATCATACAGCACCTTCACCGCTGCATTGTCCTGTCTAAAGGAAACTTCAAACCGGCCGTTTGATTCGTGCCACACGGCCTCTTGTGGATTTTTAAAAACACCATTGAAGGCGTTGAGTACTTTTTCATTTACTGTAGTGGTGGTTGCAAAAGAAGACACCGAAATAAAAAGGAAGGCAACAATTAGAATCTTTTTCATGGTTTATTTTTTTGTTTGAACGATTGTGATATCAACCGCAAAGTAGCTGACGGATGCTACCGAAAGCAAGAGTATCTACACAAGCGGTAAGGCCTGTTGCAAATGAAAATGTTACAGCATAACCCACCTTTATTTTAAAATTCATTTAGTTGGGGATGAAGTGTTTCTTTTTAGTGTCGAAAGGTTTTAATCAAGTATTAATACAGATGCTTAACAGATTGTTAAAGGAACTGGAATCGATGATGTACGGCAACCTTCGTAGTTGAAAAGGAAAATTAAAACGAACGGTACACCGGTTAATTTACATCTTTGCACCATATAATATTTAAAACGAAAGAGATGAAAAAAGGAACCAAGTTTATACATGCCGGCACAGAGCCAGACCCAAGCACAGGGGCCATTATGACTCCCATATATCAAACCTCCACTTATGTGCAGGAAGCACCGGGCAAAAATAAAGGCTTTGAATATGCACGCTCTCAAAACCCAACCCGCAAAGCGCTGGAAGAAGCCCTGGCAGTGATTGAGAACGGAAAGTTTGGCCTGGCTTTTAGCTCTGGAGTAGCCGCTACAGATGCAGTTATTAAACTTTTATCTCCCGGCGACGAAGTGATTTGTGGTAATGATATGTACGGAGGAACTTATCGCCTCTTTACCAAAATATTTGAAAAATACGGCATCCGTTTTCATTACATCAATATGCAGGAGGCGGATAATATAAAACAATACATCAACGAAAACACAAAGTTGATCTGGATTGAAACACCTACTAATCCGTTGATGAACATTACAGACATTGCAGCAGTGGCGGCCATTGCCAAAGGAGCTAATGCACTGTTGTGTGTGGATAATACCTTTGCCTCGCCTTACCTGCAAAATCCGCTTGACCTTGGCGCAGACCTCGTAATGCACTCATCTACCAAATACCTTGGCGGCCATAGTGATGTGATACAAGGTGCTTTAATGATGAATGACGCGGACCTTCGGGAAAAACTTTATTTCATTCAAAAAAGTTGTGGTGCCGTGCCCGGCCCAATGGATTGCTTTTTAGTATTGCGTGGTATAAAAACATTGCATGTACGGATGCAGCGCCATTGCGAAAATGGAGCCGTAGTAGCCCATTTTTTACGCAACCATCCGGCAGTAAGTAAGGTGTATTGGTGCGGCTTTGAAGATC
>JBDSBL010000223.1:0-4234 GCA_039921625.1 Chitinophagaceae bacterium | reverse complement strand
GCAGACCGCCGAAAAAATAAGTATCAAAAAGTAAGTTTTGATTTCAAACTTTCCGTCATTGACGAACTTCATAATGGGCCTATTTCAATCAATCATGCTTCAAAAGTCTATGGGATATCCAGGAGCTCTATTACTTATTGGATGAAAAAATTAAGTTCCTTTATACAAACAAAAAAAGGAATGAGTAAGTACGATAAGATAAAAAAATTGAAAGAGCGATTTGAAGCCATTAAAAAAAGAAGAGATTGGTACGTAAACTAATGCCCAGGTATGGCACCGAAAAACTGCACCTTGATTTAAAAAATCTACTTGATATTCCTTAAAAGTTGATTACATAATTTTTATTGTACATGATGCTAATGTACCAACCCCCTTCAAATAAAAGTAAAGGTGCCTTTGTCTATTTTGCAAGTGCATTCTTTAATAAAAAAAGCCCCCGCACCAGCAGGGGCTTTTACACAAAGTTTATCTACTGTATCGGCGGGTAATCTTTAAACAAACTTACCTTGGTACTTTCTGCTAATTTTCTATAATCCTTCCATTTCTTTTCTGTAAAATCATTTACTTTTTCTACCGTCTGGTTGATCAATTGTTCTGCATTTTTCACCAACGCATCTTCCTGTGCTCCCGGGGCTATGCTCTTACCCATAATGTATTGTTGTGCCTGCTGTATGGTGTTCAGCACCGTTACCTGCTCCGGCCTTGAGAGGCCTTGCCGGTCGGTGGTTTTTCCACTTATGAATTCACGCAACACTTTTATGCTGTCTTGCATGCGGGTGGTGGCTTTGCGCAAAGAATCAGCATCTTTACCTTCTATACCCTTAAGTTGTGCGGCTTGCTTTCCAAGCACTTCTTCCCACTCGCTTAGGCGGTCAATAGCCGCTGTTAGTTTATCGGTACTGTTGCGCAGGCGGGTGAGCATTTTCCGTTGAGCCGCTTTTGCTTCGGCTGTTTTATTTAAGCGAGGGTCATCCTTTATCGTCACCATCGTAGAGTCCGACTCCTTACCCATCACCAGCACTACTTTATACGTACCCGGAGATACCTGCAAACCACCGGGCTCTGGTGCTCCGGGGCGTGGCTTTGGTGCACCGGGGTTGCGAAATCCTTTTTCTTCCATACCCCACCACTGCCGGTTAAAGCCTGTATCCGCTTTCCATTTGAGGTTGCGAATGTTCTCGTTTTTATCGTTGTAAATTTTCACTTGCAGGCTGTCCATTTTGGCACCCTTAGCCGTGTCTTTAGTAGCTGCTATATAATAAGATACGGCTGCGCCTCGCGGACGGTTAGCCGCATCCCACAAACCCCAGGTGCTCCACTCGTAGCCGGGTGCGGAGCGGGTGGTGGCCTGGTAGGCATCTGGTGAAGCAAAGGCCGTTATCTTTTTACCAAACGCTTTTCCTCCATTGGCGGCTACCTTGCGCAGCGGGCGAATATCATCTAATATCCAAAGGGTGCGGCCAAAGGTAGCAATGGCCAAATCTGCTTCCCGCTCCTGTATAGCAAAGTCATACGTACTCACACTAGGATAGCCCGCCTTCCATTGCTGAAAAGAGGTGCCATTATCAAAAGAAATCCAAAGACCATGCTCTGTACCCACAAAAATTAAGTTCGGTTCCACAGGGTCTTGTATCACCGTCAAGGCATAGCCGCGTACTTTTTTATCATCAATCATGCGTGTCCATGTTTTGCCATAATCTGTAGTGCGGAAAATGTATGGCTGAAAGTTGCCACGCCGGTAATCATTGGCTACTACAAAGGCTTCGCCTCCATTATAACGGGAAGCCCGTATTTGCGGCACCCAGGCTCCTACCGGCATACCCGGTATCTTACCCCGAAAGTTGGTCCACGTTTTTCCGCCATCACGGGTTAGTTGCACATTGCCATCATCAGTACCTACCCACACTACATTGGGCTCTTTGTAAGAAGGAGCAATAGCAAGTATGGTATTGAAGTTTTCCGCACCGGTTACATCAAGCGTTAAGCCGCCGTTGTCATCCTGTTTTTGTTGCTCTGCATTGTTGGTAGTAAGGTCGGGGGAAATGGTGGTCCAGCTGGCTCCTTTGTCCCCACTTTTGTGTAAAAACTGGCTGCCGTAATAAATGGTCTTGGTGTTGAATGGATCTTGTGCAATAGCTGCATTCCAATTAAACCGAAACTTATCATTCAATACCGTTACCGGAGGTTTTATAAACCATCGCTCGCCGGTTTTGTAATTCATTCTTCCCAGGCTTCCGCCCTGGCTCATGCTGTACACCCAGGCCGAATCATCAAGGTCGGGCATTACATCAAAACCATCTCCACCCCCTACATTATCCCAGTAATAATTGCGGATGCCGCCATTGGTCCAGGTATAAGCAGGGCCATGCCAGCTGCCATTATCCTGCATGCCGCCCATTACATTATACGGCAATTCATTGTCTACATTGATGTGGTAAAATTGGCCTACCGGAAGGTTTTCATTGAAGCTCCACGTCTTTCCGCGGTCGCGGGTAATGCCCATGCCGCCATCATTTCCATCTAATATAAAGTTGGGATCATTCGGGCTTATCCACCAGGCATGATGGTCTGGGTGAATACCAAAATAAGGCAACAGGGACCGAAAGGTTTTACCGCCATCTTCACTTACCTCCACTATATCGTGTATGCTGTAAATGCGGTTTTCATTTTTGGTATCTACGGCTATATCCTGAAAATAAAACGGACGGTTTGTTACAATTTTTGGATCTGCTGTTACCAGTTCCCATTTAGCTCCGCCATCGTCACTTTTATAAAATCCATTTTTGGTGGCTTCTATCATGGCATATACGCGGCTAGGCATAGATGGAGCAAAAGAAATACCGATGCGGCCATAATCTCCGGCGGGCAGGCCTTCCTCTTTTCCCAGTTTTTTCCAGGAGCGGCCACCATCATAAGTGATGTACAAACCACTGCCCGGGCCACCGCTTTTAAAGCTCCAGGGTGTGCGGCGGTGCTGCCACATATTCACTATTATTTTATTTGGGTTAGATGGGTCCATGGCCATATCTCCTACACCGGATGTATCGTTGGTATATAATATTTTCTTCCAGGTTTCTCCGCCATCGGTGGTTTTAAAAACACCTCTATCTGCATACTCTTCATAAGGGTTGCCAATGACCCCGGCATACACTACGTTCGGGTTGGTAGGGTCTATTAATATGCGGTGGATGTTCTTTGTTTTCTCCAGCCCCATCAGCTTCCATGATTTGCCACCATCCATTGTTTTATAAATGCCTTCTCCAATGTTGAGCGAGTTGCGGGGATTGCCTTCGCCGGTGCCCGCCCACACTATAGATGGATTGCTTTGTTGTATGGCAATGGAGCCAATGTTGAGGGTAGGCATGCTATCAAAAACAGGCGTCCAGTTGGCACCGGAATTTTCTGTTTTCCATACGCCGCCCGAGGCTGCCCCTACATACCAAATGTCTTGATTTTTTAATACTACATCAATGGCAGTGATACGGCCGCTCATACCGCTTGGGCCTATGTTGCGCGGAGCCCAGTTCTTAAAGCCATCTAACGATATTTTTTGTGCAGAGGCGGTAATAAAAGAAAGAAACAATACAAGGGATAAAAATGATTTCATTGAAAGAAAATTTGAAGTACTAAACTTAAGGATAAGTTGAAGGGTAGCAAAATGGAATAATTTACAAGTACTTTTTGTACTTAGCTTTTGGAATTCTATTCATCTTCAGTGGTGTCACTCTCTTGTACTAAAGTAATGCTATTGAGCTATTGGTTTATTAAAGTTTACGGTCCCTTTTGGTTCAGTTCTTACTCCCTTTTACTTTTTGCCTTCCAGCAAAAAAGAGTTGTAGAGAAGTTTCGACAGAAACATCTAATAACTGCTTCTAGAGCGCTGGCCGGAAAAGCAGCCGGCAAGCATTCGCGTCAGCCGTGAACTTTTTATTACTTTTTTGATTCTGGCAAAAAGTAAAAGAGAGAGAAAGATTATTGAAAATGTAAAAACCAACTAGAATTAACTACTGTGGCAACGGAGCATCGCAATAAACCTTACATAGAAATTCTAATACGTGATACTAGAATTATATGAAACAAAAAAGCCCTGTAAAAAACAGGGCTTAAATTTAGAATTTTTGTCTTTTTAAAATGCCTTAACAGGCTTTGCATCTGGCACGTTAGCTCCTTCCGGATACAGCACGGCCTTCACGTAATTATCAAGGTTTAGAAACTTTTTAGCCGCCTTTTGCAG
>JBDSBL010000222.1:0-5118 GCA_039921625.1 Chitinophagaceae bacterium | reverse complement strand
TGATCATCAATAACCATTTCTTTCCACAGCGTTTTTAAATAACGCCGTGCAGTTCGTTCATTTTCTACAAAAAAAACAGAGCATTGTTTTACGGCTGTTAAAATATAATCGGGCAGTGGAGTCATTTCTCCTTCGTATAAAATCGTTGGTATGAGATAAACTGTTGCCGCCATCAGGTATTTTTTATTTTGTGCACACTAAGTGTAGCGGCTACTACTGCATAAGCAGGTGCCAGCACCCAGCCAATTATAATAAAGGCATGCATGAGGTAAAATATTAGGCCATTGCCAATGGCAAGCCCTCGATGGTGGCCAATAAAATCAATGCTTTGAGATGGTGAAAGTTTGGCCCTTTCGCAGCTATAATCTACCATAGAGAATCCATAATAATAACACTCAACCAACAGGGCGATAAGCGGTGCGATCCAACCGATTACTGGCACCATGGAGAGCAACAAAAGGCTGAAAAAATAAACCGTTTGCCATAAGGAGTTTCGAATTGCTAACATACTGCCGCGGCCTGCATCCTTTGCCAGTTGTGCTAAAGTAAATT
Source organism: Chitinophagaceae bacterium (assembly GCA_039921625.1). Taxonomy (GTDB): domain Bacteria; phylum Bacteroidota; class Bacteroidia; order Chitinophagales; family Chitinophagaceae; genus Flavisolibacter. The sequence goes on along the minus strand of JBDSBL010000222.1, from coordinate 4,566 downwards.
CAATGTCTTTTCCTTCTAAAATGCTTTCTGTTTTCTCACTTAAATAAGCAAATACGGGTGAACCAATAATGAGAAAAAGATATTTGAATAATGAAAAATAAAATAAGATAAAGATCAATTGAAGAATGATGCCGGCCATCATAAATAAAAATGAAAGAAGGTCACTCCGCTGCCGCTGCAGCCAGGCTTGCAACCCAATTTTATTGGTAAGTAAGGACACCGCTTCAGTGGACGAATGCCAGAAAAAATACATACCCGTGATAAATAAAAGAGCGTAAATAATGCCGGGGATCAATATCCATTTCCACAGACGGTGCTTGCGGATAAACTGGTGTGCTTCAAAATAGGATTGTATGGATATGATGATTTCTTTAAGCAAATGTTATTTTTGATTGGGTAAATATATTTCTTTCACCACGGTTGTACACAATAGATTTATGGGTATAAAAAAACTACCGGTTTCATTTTATTTGAGGAGTGATGTGGTTCAAATTGCAAAAGAACTTTTAGGAAAATTGCTCGTTACCAATTGGGGAGATGAAAAGACGGTAGGCCGCATTGTAGAAGCAGAGGCTTACGCTGGAGAGATAGACAAGGCATCGCATGCATACCGTGGCAAAACGCCGCGAACCAGTGTGATTTTTAAAGAGGGAGGAACTGCCTACGTGTACCTGTGTTATGGCCTGCATCAAATGTTCAACATCGTTACTAATAAGGATGGAATGGCGCATGCTATTTTAATAAGAGCGGTGGAACCATTGGAAGGTATTGATATAATGCTTCGGAGAACCGGTAAAAAAAAGTTGGATCATACCCTCACCCGCGGTCCGGGTAATGTAGGAAAGGCATTTGGTTTTCATACCACTCAATGTGGGGTATCCGTGGTAAGCAAAGACTTGTATATAGCAAAGGATGGCTATTTACTTCCAAATGAAGCAATAGAAACTTCACCGCGCATTGGTGTAGACTATGCTGGAGAAGATGCCTTGTTGCCTTACCGTTTTTATGTGAAAGGAAATCTGTTTGTAAGCGGAAAAATAAAAAAGTAAAGGATCAAAAATGATTGGTAATTATCATGACCGCATTATACTAACTATTACCTCTGAAAGCTTTTTAAAATTTGGGGCAATTAAGTTTTTTACGGTTTGGATCCGTATGCTGTTTTATGTAAATTAGTGACAGCTCAGCTCCTCCGCGCATATTGCTTGCGGGCTTTAAAGAAGAAATATTTACATCGTACGTAAGTCCTACCTGCAGGCCACCAAACTCTAATCCTACATAAGGAATAATGGCATCTCCAAAACGAAACCAAGTACCGGCATATAAATTAGTAGGATTGGTTTCGTCGTCATTTACATTCAATGAATAAGCTCCGCCAATCACCGTGTTGGATGCCTTAGCTTGCCTGCTGTAATTAGCACTGAAATGTATAGCATTTAAATTGCCACTGGGCACCATACCGCCTGCTTGCAAAGTAAGTCGTGGTTCCAAAAAATATTGGCCGCCATGAGAGCTTTCTTTTGGCCGGTTAATATGATACATGGAAGCACCGGCATAAATATTATTTGACCCATTGGTAGTGCCGTTGTACAGCATACCGGCATTCATATCAAAGTATTTAATATTCAGATTATTCTGATCAAAGATTTCACTGGTAACCCCGGTGAAGCCATTGCTGGTAAGCTGGTCAAAAAAGGTGACGCTCTTATTATAGACATCAAGTCGTTTGTTTACAAATGTGCCTTGAAAGCCAACTCCTAATTGATGATATCCGTTTTCATCCAATCCTTTGTGGTAGGCGGTGGAAAAGCCAAGGTAATTATTTTGCAAAATGCCATTGCCTGCCTTATCAGCAAATACTAAAATACCAACTCCAAACTGATCAATTTCCGGTATACGATTTTTAAGGATACCGGCATCAAATGAAGTAGTGGCAGTGGTAAAAGCATTGTTGATGGAAGGCCATTGGTTGCGGTAGTTAAAGGCAACGCGAAAATTTCCATCAAACTTTCCGGTCAATGCCGGATTGAGGGAAAGAGGCGAAGCAAAAAATTGAGAAAAATTTGCATCCTGCGCAAAGGAATTTTCTAAGCAACCCAAAATAAACAATAGACAAAAAAGCTTTCTCATTCGCACCAATAATTAGAGAAGAGTAAATTACATAGAAAGCCCCGTACGGCCAATTAATGAGGAATTAAGATTGAATCTTTACACCGTAGGCCAGATCTCCCGCATCTCCAAGGCCAGGTACAATATAGCCTTTGGCAGTTATCTCCTCATCTATATCTCCACACCAGATAGTAGCTGTAGGAATTTCGCGACGCACAAATTCTATCCCTACTGAGCAGGCAAGTGCCACCACTATATGAATGCTTTTTGGCTCTCCTTCTGCACGCAAAAATTGTATGGACTTCACTAATGAAGCACCTGTGGCCAGCATAGGATCAGATATAATCATGATACGGCCTTCTATTTCCGGACTGGATAAATAATCCAGGCTGATCTCAAATGATCCGTCTTTATCGTGCTTGCGGTAGGCAGATACAAATGCATTATCTCCTTTATCAAAATAATTTAAAATACCCTGATGCAGTGGAAGGCCAGCCCGAAGGATGGTGGCTAATACCGGTTGCTGCTCCAGCATTTTGCAGGAAGCAGTGCCCAGTGGAGTAGGTACCTCTTTGGTGATGTAGGGCAATCGTTTGCTGATTTCGTAAGCAGCTATTTCGCCAATGCGTTCCAGGTTTCGCCGAAAGCGCATACGGTCTTTTTGTATTTCTATGTCACGTAATTCTGCAACCCAATTGCTGATCAGCGAATGTTCCCTACCGAGGTTAATGACCATGTATTACTATTTAATTTGGCGCGACAAATCTAAAATCTTAAATCTGCAATCTAAAATCTTATATCAAACATGCTGTACAAAGCTATTGGATTAATGAGTGGCTCCTCCTTGGATGGTTTAGATATTGTATTTGCAGAACTGCATGAAGCGAGCGGTGCATGGAGTTATGAGATCAGCAAGGCAGCCTGCTATCCCTACTCACCGCAATGGATGGAGCGATTGCAACATGCGACTACGCTGAATGCGTTTGACTACCAATTGCTACATGCAGATTATGGGCATTACCTTGGCCAGCAAGTGGTGCGGTTTATTGAAGAAAATAACCTGCACTACCAGGTAGGTCTTATTGCCTCACATGGGCACACTACCTTCCACGCACCGGCGCAAGGCATGACAGCTCAAATAGGCGATGGAGCGGCCATAGCTGCGGAAACCCACCTTCCGGTTGTGTCTGATTTAAGAGCGTTAGATGTTGCCTTTGGCGGTCAGGGAGCACCTATTGTGCCCATTGGAGAAAAGTTGTTTTTGAAAGAATATGATCTTTTTTTAAACCTTGGTGGCATTGCTAATATTTCCCTTACTAATGATGATGGCTATATTGCTTTTGATGTTTGTCCTGCTAACCGGGTGCTCAATATGATTGCGGAAAAGGAAGGCAAGGCATACGATGCCGGTGGCCAAATGGCAGCAGGGGGAAATGTAAATAACGATTTATTGGAAAGACTAAATGCACTTGATTATTACAGCCAGCCTTACCCAAAATCATTGGCAAATGATTTTGGTACTAATGTCGTTTTTCCTTTGGTGCGGTCTTTTGGATTAAGCCCCTTTGATGAATCCAGAACGGTGGTGCAGCATATTGTGCAACAAATAAAAGGGGCCGTTAAAGATCAAAAAATAAAAGATGCAACATCTAAAATGTTGGTAACCGGAGGTGGAGCATTCAATACATTTTTGGTGCAGCAGTTGCAAGAAGCAGTATCCTCATTAAATATAGAACTGGTGGTGCCAGAGGAATCATTAATCAATTATAAGGAGGCACTGATCATGGCACTAATAGGTGTGCTGCGGTGGAGGCAAGAAGCTAATGTGCTTTCCTCTGTAACGGGAGCCGTAAGAGACAGCATTGGCGGTGCGGTGTGGATAGGGCAGGAGGCTTAAGTAGCCAAAATGCACGAGCCTCTTTTGTTATATTAATTAACCAACGAAAACGAATCTCCATCAAACAATCCGAGGTCGCTCAATTTTAAATGTGGAATGACCAGCAAGGCCATAAAAGAAAGCGTCATAAAAGGAGCTGATAATTGAGAACCCATTTCTTTGGCTTTCGCATCTATTGCAGAATATTTTTCAGCAACCCGGTACCCATCTTCAGCACTCATTAATCCACCTACCGGCAGCGGCAAGATTTGTTCCTTATTTCCTTCCACGCAGCAAACACCGCCCTTATGTTCTATTATTAAATTAACTGCTTTGCAGATGGAAGCATCGTCTACGCCAACAGCTACTATATTATGGCTATCATGCGCCACCGAAGAAGCTATAGCTCCTTTTTTTAATCCAAAATTTTTAATAAAACCAACACCTACGGGAGCATCCGCATAGCGGTTCACTACTACTATTTTTAAAATATCATTGGCTACATCGCTCACTATTTTTCCATTAATCACATGGGGAGATTGCTGCAATTTGTTGGTGATAAGTTGTCCATCCAACGCTTC
>JBDSBL010000221.1:0-25159 GCA_039921625.1 Chitinophagaceae bacterium | reverse complement strand
ATTATTTTACTGATTATGGTAAAGAGCAATTGGAACCTAGCAAGCTTGAAAACCTTTTTTCTTTAAAGAAAAAGAAGGGGGGCAAGGATGAACCTGACCCGGAAGAAAATGTAATTTTCCCTTATTTATCCCCGGCAGAAACTGATGATGATGAAAAGATTAAACAGAAAAACCTGGAGCGAGGCATACAAACTATGTTTCGATCTACTTCTAATAACCACCTGCGGCTAAGTTCTATGTCGGATAATAAGGCGCACATTATGATCTCAGTTAATTCTATTATAATTGGTTTTATAATTTCGGTTGTTTTTAAAAACCTGGCAACCATTGGCGAGTACACTATTCCTTCCTTTATTTTACTGGCCGTGTGCCTTACTTCTATGAGCCTGGCAATATTGGCTACCCGACCTTCCGTAAATAATGGCAGCTTTACAGAAGATGATATCAGAACTAAAAAAACGAATATACTTTTCTTTGGAAATTTCTTTCGCATGGGGGTAGATGACTACCAATGGGCCATGAACCAAATGCTAAAAGACGGCGAGTACCTATACAATAGCATGATCAAGGACATTTATTTCTTAGGAGTAGTGCTGGCAAAAAAATACCGTTACCTCCGGTACTCCTACACCATATTTATGTTTGGGTTAATTATAGCTGTAATTGCTTTTGCAATAGCCGCCATTACTACCGCCAAAACAAGCGAGATACTTCCGGTTATTGATTATTAACTAATTCTTTTTTGATGGCTTCTATTAGTTCGGCTTTTGTAATGGGTACACCCATTATTTTGTTGTAACCCTTGGCATCTACAAAATACTGATCGCGGATAATTTTTATTAATTGACCATTATTGATCTCTGGTATCAATACCGCTTTGTACTTGGCAATAAGGTCTCCCAGGTTTTTAGGAAATGGTCTGAGGTATCTTATGTGGGCATGGGCTACTGAATATCCTTCTGCCAATAATTCTGCGACAGCCGTTTTAATAACTCCATAAGTTGAGCCCCAACCAATCACGAGTAAATTTCCTTCTTCAGGTCCGTTATCCAGCTTTTGTTCTGGAATGTAATTGGCGATCTTATCAACTTTTTCCTGCCGGATCTTTACCATCAGCTGGTGATTTTCCGGCTCGTAACTGATGTTTCCGGTAATATTTTCTTTCTCCAAACCACCAATGCGGTGCTCCATGCCCGCGGTGCCTGGCACCACCCACGAGCGAACTAATTTTTCATTGCGTTCATAGGGCTGAAACTTTGCTTCACCGTGGCCTAGCTCTGTTTTGTAGGCTACATGTATGGGCGGCAAGCTTTCTGTGGTAGGATACTTCCAAGGCTCAGCGCCATTAGCAATGTATCCATCGCTTAAGAAAATAACCGGCGTCATATGTTCTACCGCAATCCGGAATGCCTCATACACTGCATCAAAGCAATCTGATGGAGTGGAAGCAGCTACTACCGGCAATGGACTTTCACCATTTCTTCCAAAATAAGCCTGCAATAGGTCACTCTGTTCTGTTTTTGTAGGAAGACCGGTAGAAGGACCGCCCCGCTGAACATTACAAATAAGCAATGGAATCTCTAACATCATAGCAAGTCCAATAGCTTCTGTTTTAAGCGCCATACCAGGTCCAGAAGTAGTAGTAACTCCTAATTGACCACCATAAGAAGCACCAATAGCTGCACATATTCCCGCTATCTCATCTTCCGCTTGAAAGGTGCGAATTCCAAAATTTTTATGACGGCTTAATTCATGCAATATATCTGAAGCAGGAGTGATGGGATAGGTGCCTAAAAATATTTTTATTCCACTTTTTACAGACGCTGCAATTAGGCCATAAGCGAGGGCCTGATTGCCCATGATGCTGCGGTAATTTCCTGCTTCGATCTTTGCTTTCTCTACCGTGTATTGTGTGGTGAAAGTTTCTGTAGTGTCGCCATAGTTGTACCCTGCCCGCAGCACCGCCAAATTGCTGTCCATTATTTCAGGCTTTTTACCAAACTTTTCTTCTAGAAATTCTTCTGTGTTCTTTAGCTCACGGCCATACATCCAATATAGAAAACCAAGCACAAACATATTCTTTGCCCGGTCTTTTTCTTTGGTGCCTAATGGTGCGTCTTTCAGCGCTTCGCGGGTAAGTTTGGTGATGTCAATTTTAATTACTTCATATCCTTCCAGTGTATCGTTTTCTATTGGGTTTACACCATCCGGATAATTTGCCAGGCGCAAGTTCTTTGCATCAAAGCCATCTGTATTTACAATTACCCGACCGCCCTTTTTCAGGTTCTTTAAATTTGTTTTTAATGCTGCTGCATTCATAGCCACCAACACATCCCAAAAATCACCGGGTGTGTGAATGCTTTCGCTTGAGAAGCGAAGCTGATAACCACTCACTCCGGGAATGGTGCCTTGTGGGGCTCTGATTTCGGCAGGAAAGTCAGGAAAGGTGGAAAGATCGGCACCGAGTAAAGCAGTGTTGTTGGTAAATTGAGTGCCTGTCAATTGCATCCCATCACCGCTATCACCGGCAAATTTGATCACTACATCTTTGAGCACTTCCTGCGTCCTTTCCATAATAAAAATTGTGGTGGCAAAATTACTTAAGTTAGGCGGGATATATTGTTACCAGCTTGTAAAGTTCTAAGAGTTAAGGCTTGCTGTTAGTAAAAAAAGGCATCATGTCTTCTTTGCATAAAAGAGAAGGTTATGATTATTTAAAAAATAAAATGGAAATGGATGGTGAGGTTATCCTCTTACTTTTTTTAAAGAAGTAAGCGCATGCCGCAAATTTTTATAACCCATCATATCCACTTTTACACTGCCCACTGTTATTGGGCTTTCTACACGCAGCGGAATGTGGTTGGCATCATCACTTACCCAAACGGTCATTTTTTCTCCGCCTTCAAAGATGGTACCTTTTAAGAGCAGCGGTTTAAACTTTATCGCCTTGAATTTTCCATACTTTGTTTTAATATCTTCTTTACCTAAATATCGGATGTACATGCGGTACACTTCATTATCCAGGAATATGGTAAAGGGAATTTTATCTCCTGCATGATACTTTCCGAAGTTGATGTTTCGGGCATAATAGATACCGCTTAAAATATCCTGCACACAATCCGGCACTTTATATACTCCTGAAGTAGTAACGGCTGCATTGGCCACTTTGTTGAAGGTGATGTTTTCGTATTTTTTAAAACTTCCTTCTTCTATATTGCGGATAAATTTTAGCGGTTGCATTGTAGAAGTATCAATAAAACTTTCATACTTATCCCGCACTTTATAGATCCAGTCGTAAGAAGGATTGGTACTCCCCTCACCTACTACATGGTACACCGGTTTGCCATTTAATTTTTCAAGCGAGCAAGTAAAAGATGCATTGCCTGCATTGACATAAACCCCCGCCAGTGAATAATAAACAGTAAACTCTAACCGCTCTCCTCCATTGAAAGACGTATTGCGTATGCCGCAAAATTCATCAGGAGGAGATATCGTTTTCAACGAAATAAGAACCATGCAACAGATCAAAATCAAACCATATTTAAACCACTTCCGCATTTCGTTTAAAAACTTTTATACTTAAGATAAATAAACTTCCAATGAGCGCCGGCAACATTAAATTAATAAACCAGATGGTAACGGAACTTAACACCACTCCCAAACTATTGATGGTATATAATCCCATTAACTGCAGGTTGATTTGTCCGCGCAAACCTACATCCACTAAAGCAATTGAAGGTATAGCCGCCATAGCTAAAAACATGACGCTGACCACGCACCATACTATGCCAATAGAAACGGAAACATCAAACAAATAAAAAAGCAGCACGTATTGACTTATAAAAATAAAATACCTGAATAAGGATAGCCCGGCTAACTGTAACAAAAGTCTGCCGCTAAATGTTCGCAAGGATTGTACTAAATACAGGTACTTGCTTTTTTGCAACCACCGCTCCAGCAACTTACCCAAGCCACCTGTTTCAAAATATACCAGTACCAGGAGGGCCACAGCTGCAAACAATCCAAACAAAATAAAGTAGTACCACATATTGCTTAGCATGCCGGCAGCAATCATGGCGTTTTTTAAAAAAAGAAAACCAACAACACCCGCTAATATGGTAATGAGCAGCTGACTAAGACTGCTCACTACAGTAGCGGCTATAGCTTTCAAGCGGGTGCCTTCCGGTAAATACATAATGCGGCCGGCGTACTCACCTACGTGGTTGGGCATGGTGACTGAAAAGGACACACCGGACAAGGTGGCCTTAAATGCTTTTTGAAAAGAGATGATGTAAATAGGTGCAATTGATAGTTTCCATTTGTAAGCTTCCACGCCCCAATTAACTACCATTAAACAAACAACTGCAAAGAGGGCGGCCATCTTTCTACCTCTAAAAGAATGAACAATATGCTGCCAGGAATTTTCCAAATGTGCTTGCGCTTTTATTTGCTGATACAAGGAGAAAACAAGCCAAAGGAATAAAAAAGGACCTAAGAAATAATTGATAAAGATTTTGATATTTTTGTTCCACCGCATGAGCGGTAAAAATAATCAACCTCCTTGCAAAAGCCTGCTAAAATCATATTAGGAATAGATCCGGGTACGCTCATCATGGGCTTTAGCATCATACAGATTCTGGATAATAAAATCACAATTATTGATATTGATGTTTTGAAGTTGTCTTCTAAAAAAGATAACTATGAACGCCTGCAGGAAATTCATCAGAAGGTTTGCCAATTAATGGCATTGCACCAACCGCACGAGTTTGCTATTGAAGCACCTTTCTTTGGCAAGAATGTGCAAAGCATGCTCAAGCTTGGCCGGGCGCAAGGTGTAGCAATTGCCGCAGCCATGTCGGCACAGATACCCGTAACAGAATACGCTCCTAAAAAAGTAAAGCTATCCATTACCGGCAATGGAAATGCAGATAAAGAACAAGTATTTAAAATGCTCCAAAGCATTGTAACCTTACCCGATAAACCAAAGTATTTTGATGCAACCGATGCATTGGCGGTAGCTGTTTGTCACTATTTTCAAGGAAAGTTGCCGGTGATAAAAAATGCAGCAGGAGTTAAAAAAAAGAGTGCGGGCTGGGACCATTTTATTAAAGAAAATGCGCACCGGGTAAGTCAGTAAGACATCCACTTTTTTAAAAAAAAGGTAATTAGATTAACTTAATAGTCGACTCATCTTTTTATTTATAATTTGGAATTATAATGATTATGAATCTTCCTCTATTTGGCTAAGATCAATTGCCCAAAAAGCCAACTATTTTCGTTTGTATCTTTTTCAATTCATCGCTACTCACCTTCATTTTTGGCTGCGTAAAATTCAGATCATTGGCGGTATTTATGGGAATAAGATGCATATGTGCATGAGGCACCTCTATACCTACCACACTGATGCCGCAGCGGTTGCAGGCAAATGCTTTTTCAATGGCTTTCGCAATAGGTTTGGCAAATACCAACATCCTGCTAAGCCATTCATCCTCCAAATCAAAAATCTTATCTACCTCCACTTTCGGCACTATCAGCACATGCCCTTCCCGCAAGGGATATACATCAAGGAAAGAAAAAAAATAGTCGTCTTCTGCTATTTTATAGCTCTCTATTTCGCCTTTGATGATCTTAGAAAATATACTCATGATGAGGGTTTACTATGTAAAAAAGGTGGTGATTATGTCCTGTTTCATTGTAGCGAAACGCGTCCTAATCTCCACCTCTTATTTATCAAATGCTAATGCCTTCTACTTTAAATTTTAGCAGCCCGGCCGGTGCCGTTATATCTGCTATTTCGCCTACCTGCTTACCCAGCAAACCTTTTCCTATTGGTGAGGTGACAGATATCTTACCTATTTTTAAATTGGCCTCTTTTTCACTTACTATCTGGTAAGTAACCTGCTTTTTGGTATTCAGATTCGTCAGTTTTACCTTGGTCAAAATAGATACTTTGGAAGTATCAATAGTGGATTCATCCACAATGCGGGCATTGGCCAACATTCCATCCAATTGCGCAATTTTTGCTTCCAGCATACCCTGCGCTTCTTTGGCCGCATCGTACTCTGCGTTTTCTTTTAAGTCTCCTTTCTCTCTTGCTTCTGCAATGGCGCGGGAGGCAGCATGACGTTCTACTGATTTCATTTGCTGCAACTCAGCTTTCATGCTCTCCAAAGTTTCCTTTGTTACGTATTGAATAGTACTCATAAACAAAAAACCTTTTCGGTTAAATAAAAAATAACAACGCCCCAGAATAACTGAAGCGTTGCATTTATAATATGTAAAGATAAAATTATTACCTGAAAAATGGATAAGCCGGCAAAGCCTTACCATCCGGATTGAATTTAGACAATTCTATCCATTCTTCCCATCCATTTATTAAATGAACTGAAAAGGCCGTGGTGTAATAGAAAAATTAGCGGCCGGAAGATATTTCTTGATACGCCACCAAGCCCTTTTCAGCTAATGGATTTAATTTCTTTTGAACCACCTTGGGAATTTCAAGCGTATGTATGGCTGGTAGCGCCTCTTCCGCCGGTATCACACTGGATATAAGCGATGAAGTGATAAATAATAATAAGCAAGAAGCCAAAAAGGTTAGTTTTTTCATTTGTTTGATTTACTTCCTTAAAGATAATCATGCATCCGGCGAGGCCACAGAGTAGTACTGCCCCATTATTATAGAAGAAAACCCAACAGGCCGTTTGAAATTCTACGTTTTACCAAAAGTTTTTCAACCATACCATCCGTCAAAACCCAGTTTTTCCAACAATACTTTGGCCATTTTATAAAAGGAATCATGGGTGTATCCGGCTATGTGCGGAGTGAGAATAACATTTGGATGAAAAGCAAGGAAATTAAGTTGATCTTTTTCTTCGGGTGTATAAGCATCAAGCGTTTCATTCTCCAATACATCAAGACCAGCTCCTGCAATCATATCTTCTTTTAAGGCGGTGATCAAAGCTTCTGTATCCGTTACTTTGCCGCGGCAGGTGCTTATAAAATAGGGCTTTTGCTCCAAGGCATTAAAAAATTCCGCATTGGCCATGTGGTAGGTTTCATCCGTAAGAGGCAAATGAAAACTGATAAAATTGGAATACCGGCAAAGTTGTTCCAAACTAGCTTCTTTAATATACCCGCCACCAAAGTCGTACTTATATTTATCATACACCAGCACCGTGATACCAAACGGCTGCAGCAACCGGGCAAAAGCGGCACCCGTGTTGCCATACCCAATGATCCCTATTGTTTTTCCATCCAACTCCATCCCCCTATTTTCATTGCGCCTCCAATGTCCGTTTTTAATTTCTTCATTTGATCGGGAAATGTGATTGGCAAGATTAAGAAGCAAACCAAGTGCATGCTCAGCCACAGCATTGCGGTTGCCCTCCGGAGAGCTGACGCATTTAATGTTTTTGCTTCGGGCATAAGCCGCATCTATCAATTCCATACCACTCCCCAACCGGCCAATCCATTGCAAGCTGGGCGCTTTATCAATCAGGTTTTTATCTATTTTAATTCGTGTAGTGACTACAAGGCCTTTTGCATCCACAATACTATTTTCCAATTCTTCGTAGGATATGGCTGGTTCATAAATGACTTCATTACCTAATGCAGTAAGCCTGTTGATTAAATATTCATGCGCCGGGGCCGTTATTATTATTTTATTCATCTGGTTATTGCATTTGAAAACTAAGTGCTCCAAAGTCGGCAACAGAAAGCTGTTCCGCTCGTTTATTAAAAATAGGATCTTGCAACACGCTGGCAACAAAATAAGGTTTCACCGCATTGCGTAAGGTTTTGCGGCGCTGGTTAAAAGCTGCTTTTACAAGTGCCTTAAATTTTTCACTGCTTTTCATTTCTACCGGCTCTTTTCGTGGTGTCATTCGTAGCACTGCACTTTTCACTTTTGGTGGTGGATTAAAACTTTGTTCATCTACTTCAAACAAATAGGCAACCTCAAAATAGGCTTGTGTCAGTACTGAGGTAACCCCATAAATTTTACTGCCTTCTTTAGCAGCAAGTCGTTGCGCTACTTCCTTTTGAAACATTCCAATAGCGCATTGTACCTGTTCTCTCCAATCAATTATTTTAAAAACAATTTCAGTAGAAATATTATATGGAAAATTACCAATCAGGGCAAAAGGCTCTCTAAATGGCAAACTCATATTTAATACGCTTTCTGCAATGATCTTATCGGATAATTGAGGATATGTATTTATTAGATAAGCCACTTTTTCATCATCCAACTCTACTGCTTTAAAATTGATATGGGGAATGTCGATTAAATATTTTGTCAATGCGCCACCACCTGGCCCTACTTCAATCAGATTATTAAAAGAGCAATGCTTCAATTCATCCACTATTTTTTTGCAGATGATTTCATCCTTTAAAAAATGCTGACCCAAAGATTTTTTAAGTGTGTGCATTGTTGCAAAAGTATAACCATAACCTTGCTGTACTTACAAAAAAAGAACCCTTTCAAGCTTTATCTTAAAAAGGGTTCAAATAATTTTAATTCAGAATTATATTTTTTATATTTTTTGTTAGCAAATTAATGCCATACTAATGCTTTCCTACCTCAATTTTAAAGCTTCAATTTTATTAGAGGTATTAGTTAATTCGCTTTATATACCGGCCTTACAATTTTGTCAATTTAGAGATACTAAGCACTGTACCATTTTTGTTGAATAATTTTATTATGTATACCTGCGGAGGCCAATTAGCCGTATAAATAGTGTATTCATTAATGGTTGGTTCTACATTATTCTTTGAATAAACAATCCGTCCATATGCATCAGTTACTTCTAATTGTGCAACATTATTTCCAGTGTTTTGCCATCTTACCTTTAAGGAATTATTAAATGGATTGGGAAAGGTGGATATTGTAATTGAATGAGGCACAAATAACTTAATTACATTAGTAAAATAATTATTTCCTGATTTGTTGACTTCTTTTATGCGGTAAAAGTTGTCGCCACTTATAGCATCTTTATCAAGATATTTATTTTCCTTTTCCTTTGGATTTAAACCAATTTTTTTAAAGTGAATACCATCTGATGAATGGTCTATTTCAAAATGATCTAAATCATCATTTATTGAGGTTTCCCACTTCAATGCTGCCGTTCCATCAGGCTTTAATTTACCAGAAAAATTAAAGATATGTATTGGCAAAGTAGATAAAGGTGCCATACTCTTTACCACACTTAAGTTATCAATATAAAAACCATCATCTTTTCCAAATTTGAAGGAAGAAGGATCCCCGTCGGAAGTAAATGCAAACCGGAAACGTACATTGGAATTTTGAAAACTGGAAAGGTCAAATACTTCCTGTGTCCAAATATCTCTAATACCTGTAAGGGAAGGTTGACCATTAATGGTACTTCCATCTACAGTGCCGGGTTCTGCTATAGTAGTGGTTCCTGCAATTGCTGTCCATATACCATTTAAACCGTCTGTACTGTTGGTAGAAACCTGCACCTGCATTTTATCGCGAAAGTTTTCTGCACGATGCTTCACCCAAAAATTTAAATAAGCTGCTGTTGCATTGCTTAAATCAAATATGTTTTTATTTGTGATAGTTCTTACAGTATTACTGGTATAATTGCCAGCAGGAGATTCAGTCAATGACTGATTGCCTCCATAAGAATTTAATGTAGTAAAAGCCCAGTTATCAGTTGTATTGCTGGTGGCAGTCCAATTTGTGGTTAATGACCCTTCCATATCATCGGAAAACAATGGAATTACATTGTATAACCTTGTTATTGTATCGGTAAAAGAATAACCCGAAGTTTCAACTTTCCATGAATATGTTATTCTTTGCCCTGTTTTAAGGTTGGGGTTTAATGTGCAATTAATTGCTCCCTTTCTTGTTTCGTAATAAATCGGCATGTTGCTGATGATAACAGGTAGGCCCACTGATTGAATTCCTTCTATAGGCACCAGCGTAATTGTTACCGGATCATTACCTAACCCTAGTCGCTTAACTGAAAAATTTAAACCATTGGTATTGAGGTTCAATGCAATTTCATTTCCATCTTGTATATCAACATAAGAACCTGCTGCAAAAGCAAGTTGCAAATTTTGGTAACACATGCCTTTTGAAAGGTTAATAATTTGGCTGGCAGGTGCCCAAAAATCAGAAGAGGTTCCACCTCCTGCTGCACCTTCCCCAGTCATGGCCCATACAGTGTCTTTATTTCCTATACCTAACTCACCCGTTAACATCCAGTCTTTAAAGCCTCCAGCTACTTCATACCCTAGCGCGTCATAACTATCAGCTGCCCGCATACCATTATACGTACCCATTAAGGCCGGAATAGTGGTAAAAAAATCCTTTCCTTTGGACGACATCTGATTTGGATGCAAACTTTTTCTGCCAAATGGCAAAGAAAAATAAGGACCAAAAGCATGTTGATCAAACCCTGCGGTAAGATGATGTGTTTTTACAAAATTTCGTACTGCATCTGTTTCCTTTTCAGAGAAAGAATTATTGCCCCAATAAGTTTCCGTGCTTGATGTTTTTACTCCACTTCCGCAACTGGAAGCTGTACCTAAAATAGGTGTACTGCAATTAGCCCAATCTACGCTCCAATTCCTATTTAAATCCACCCCATATTCGTAGGTCACTGTTCTAGTAGGCGGATTATTTCCTTTTTGCGTTATGGTTACAGTGCTATCGATAGCACTTCTGTTTTTGCGCCACATGCCACCAGCATTACCTCCCTGACTAATTCTGTTGTACTCCCACCCATCAGGGTTAAGACATGGAATAATGTAAATTTCTCTTTGATCAACCAGGTCTTTAATTCGGCGATCCTTTCCATATTGATCACACAGGTACTGCATAAAAAATATCATGCTGGATCCGGTAATGGCTTCGCGGGCATGTTGCAGCCCTTGATATAGAATTTCCGGTTCGTCGGTTTCATCCATTGTTACATTATCAGAAATTTTAATTAGCCAAATGTCTCGGCCTTCAGAGGTTTTCCCTATTGATGTTTTGGAAGCAATGGAAGGATAAGATGCCACCAAGGCATTCATTGCTGATTCCATTTCAGAAAAGCTGTAATAACCTCCAAAAGTTGACTTAACGGAAAAAGCAGTCGGAGTTACAATTATATTATCGAGAATTCCTTTTGGTTGTTCAAAGGCTACCCGGCTTTGTTGACTTCCTTCCTGTGCGTAATAAATCTGATTAACCGAGTCTAGTGCTTTTGCTACATTGGGTACCAGTACCGTATAACGGTAGGGAGTGCCCTGCAATTTCTGTAGCCCAGTTTCATTTATTTCTGATATAATACCTCCTTCCTCAGATGGCATGAAATGATCAATTTGCAACAACCCAATTAAGGTTGTACGTTTTTCATTATCATTAGGCACGTAAATTTTTACTTTGCTATATACCTCTTGGGCATTTGCATTAAAAAATAAGACTAGTAGGAAAAAAAGGGAACACCCTCTGTTCATTGAGCTCATACACTTCACTTTTCTGGATAATTAGATTTAGGAAATTATTTTTTTTGAATACTCACTCTTTTCGTTTCATTGGCACTTGCTGTTAAAACGCGTAGGGTGTAAACTCCTGCCTGAAAATCTTGGGCAGGTAATAAAATAGAATTAGCGCCTTTAAGCAGTGTTACCGTTTTTTGAAATACAGTAGCGCCTCCGACATCTAAAAGATAAATATGGGCAGTTTCTTGAACCATGCTGTTTATTTTAATCTTACATAACATCGAAGCCGGGTTTGGCGAAACAGTTAAATAGTTGGAAGAATTGTACATAATCTTTTGCACATTACTATAAGCATCGTTCTTGTTAGGTGCACTTAATCGTAACCTGTAATAAACATGCGCCTGTATTGTATTCAGGTCATCATAAGTATAATGTATTGATGAATTGTCCTGACTGGCACTTCTTTCAAAAAGATTTTTCCAATTAATTCCATCAACACTTTTTTGTAGCTCATAAAAAGTTTGTGCTTTTTCATCTACAATGTTCCATGCAAGTGTTATTTTATTATCCGTAACTTTTTTTGCTGAAAAGTCTTTCAGCGTCACATCCAAAGGAGTCGCATTTACTAATAAATAGTAATCCTCCACTTCACCATTTGAAAAATAGCCGGTAGGATTGCTGGTTGTCATATTATTTGATGCAGAAGTTATTCTTATGCGTAGATAGGTGCGGGAATTATCCGGTAGATTAGCTAAAATTCCTGTCCAGTATAAACTAACAGATTGCATGCTGGCACTTGATGCTACCGATTTAGTAATTCCTTCATTACTTTGAAATACACCATCTCCATTAAAATCTACCCATGCTGCCACTGTAGCGGCAGCGCCTGTATTATTGTATACGTTTACATCCGTTTGGTAAGCGCCACTTCTCATATTCATGATACGAACGAAGGTGAGACCATCTTCATCATCTCCATCCAAATCTGCATTCAAGCCCGGCAAATCCGGTTTGTTCCATTCAATGTCTACTGTATTTCCTAACCTAAGATTTATATCTAATTCGTGCATGGCAGGTGCCATAGGGTCAGGATCAAATGAGGAAGGAGCATCGCCAAAATCAGCCTTTGGCCGAAAAGCTTCTCCAGCATCACCCCAACTTCCAGTAGGTGTAGCTGTACCTTTAGTTATGGTATATTGCTGTGCAGCAGTAATGGCCCCATTAGCATATGGTACAATAGTGCCTGTTGATGCAGATAAAGCAGTGCCTACATTAAACAATTTTTCTGTCCAGTCAACGGACGCCTGCCTTGGAATAAAGTTTAAAGTAGCAAATGGAAAACTTGCCAAGGTAGCACCGGTTTGTAAACTTATGTGATCAATACTTTCGTAACGAGTGGAGGTAGTTGTACTCTTTCCGTTAAAATCGTATAGAATACCATTTGATATAACAAAGTCACTCCAGTCATGAAAGTCTGTTACCATAGCATATACCTGGCGAGCGGGGAAAATTGGGTTAAAAGATGCATCAAAATCAATCCGCCAAATTTTAGATTCATCTCCATTCACCCCTTCTATTCCCAGGTAAAATGCTCCATCATAAAAGGCAGCACCTCCTGATTCTACCCCAGAAGTATATAGTGGAATGCCAAGGGTGGTCACATCACTTATTACTGTGCTAATTAGCCCTGTATTGACATCATATTTTTGGATCGATTTGTCGTTTGGGTTTACAGCCTTATTAGCTCCCGTTAAGCTGTAGGTATAGTATAAAAATTTATTATAAGGATCATAGCCTACGGAATTAATATTGTTGCCCATAGGATCTCTAAATAAAAAACGTGCTTTTCCATTAGAAGGATCTACAATTATAATTGAATCATCGATGGCAGCTAATACATAACCAGGCTGACCAGTGAATGGCTTACTTACTGCATAATAACCTGTTGGAAACGGTGTGGCGTTGGTACATGCAGAAATATCGGATAACCAGAACGAGCCGTCTTCTAGTGTAGTTTTATTATTTCCATTACCTGTTTGTACAATAGTGGAATTGGTTATTGTCAAGGTAATAGTTGTAACCGGACCGTCAATAGTAACGTTCACTGTTCCATCACTTATATTATTGGCAATGTAACCAGCACCGGCGGTTGCAGAAGCAGAATTTGTATTGCTGCCAGCAATAGTTAGTAATGTGCCTGATACTTTAGCTAAAGTTGTCACAGGAATAGAACTGGCATTATTCACTGCCGTCACTGTTACTTTTTGAAGTGCATCAATATCATATAAAGAAAATTTTACGTTTTGTACTGCGTTTTGAAAACTGATTGTTATAATTCCGTTACCAATAAACTGAACATCTTCACCAGTTCCATATGAGCCAGTTTCTGCAGTATTTAATGCATTCTCCCCTACAGCATTTGATATAGTATAATTATGTGTAATGGTTACCCTATTTTTATTAAAGGCAAAATGCTGAGTCTGCGCTTTAGTAAGGGTTATATAAGTTGGATCCTGTGCTAAAAAGTCCAAATTATCCCAGTTTAAAGAAACTGAAGAAAAGTTAACTGGACATTGCGCTTTAACTACATGAGAACATAACAAAAGGAAAAATAAACATACAGGTAGGAGCTTTTTCATTGGGATATTGGTTTATTCAAGTTCTTTAATAAGTTTCCTTATTATTTTTTAAACCAATAATTTATACCAGGAGAAGGAAAAAGCCGGAGAAGAAAAATCGCTGACAAAGTTTTCAATTGGTATTGGATTAACGGTTTTCAAAAGCAAAAGAAAGAGATTAAAAATTAAAATGCAAGTACCTCAGCAAAATAGTTACATAAAAACCCTTACTTCATAAATCCGCATTCCCCTAAAACCCTTGCAATCATTGGCCTTTATATCCATGTAATAATCATTAATTTTATCCGGTAATTTTTTATATGGATAAACCTGTTATTGGCATTAGTTGCGGAGACCTGAATGGAATAGGACCTGAAATAATAATTAAAACGTTTGCTGACCACCGCATATTAGAACAATGTACCCCGGTAATTTTTGGTTCCAACAAGCTGTTCAACTTTTACCGGAAAGCAATGCCAGACACTAATTTTGCTTACCAGAATATTAAAGACTTTAGCCGGGTAAATCACAAACAGGTAAATATTTTTAATTGCTGGGAAGAAGAATTGCCAATAAACCCTGGCCAATTAAACTCAACGGGTGGCTTGTATGCCATAAAATCGTTGGAGGCAGCCGTGCAGGCCATTAAAGACGGTCACCTACAAGGATTGGTGACGGCTCCTATCCACAAAAGCAATGTACAAAGTGCTGATTTTAATTTTACCGGTCATACTCCTTATTTAAAAAGCATTTCGAATGTGCAGGATGTGCTGATGCTGCTATATGCCACCGAGCTAAAGGTAGCCCTGCTTACAGAACACTTACCGATAAGCGAAGTAGCTCAAAAAATAACCAGAGAATCCATTTTATCTAAACTGGCCTTGCTGCACCAAAGCCTCCGCCGCGACTTTGGAATTGATAAACCAAAAATTGCTGTACTTGGATTGAACCCACATGCCGGAGACGAAGGATTGATAGGTGATGAAGAACAAAAAATAATAATTCCGGCAATAAAAGAGGCAAAAAATAAAATGCTTGTTTTTGGGCCTTATAGTGCAGATGCCTTTTTTGCCCGTCGCAGTTACCTGCAGTTTGACGCCGTACTCGCCATGTACCACGATCAGGGACTGATTCCTTTTAAAACTATAGCTACCGGCGAAGGAGTCAATTTTACGGCCGGCCTTCCGTTTGTGCGCACCTCACCCGATCATGGAACTGCCTTTGATATAGCGGGTAAAAATATGGCTGACCCTGCCTCATTTATGTCCGCCGTTTTTGAATGTGCCGACCTGATACAAAGAAGAGACCAATACGATGAACGTAACAAAAATCCTTTACGGAAAATAACTGCAGAAGTATTGAAAAATGTGGAAGATGAACGAATAGATGATCCTATTGACCGGTAATTAATACCATCGCAAGAATACTTTTTGCTGAGAGACAAAGTAATTATTGTTTTAACTATTTGCCTTCTATTGTTTTGCAGAATGGCTGCTTAATAAAGTGCGAAAAAGCACCACAGAATTCCCTAAGGTAGCGAAGCGGCAACGGAGCATCGCAACCATTGTTTCATAGAAATACTAAAGCCGGCTTACCAATTTACTTTTCTTTAAAAACGGCATCACTTACCCCCTTGTTGATGGTGTACGCTGTGTAGCTTAATTCTACTTTTCCTTTCTTATTTTTATCTGTTGGTGTTTTGGGCGCACCGCCTTTTTCGTATTCAAAGGTGATGCCTTTCGGTAACTTATAATCTTTGGCAGTAAATAAAAAAACTACTTTATCCGGCAAGCCCCAGGCGGCATATTTTCCAAAATCCAACTCCATATCATAGGTGCCGCTTTCTTTCGTTGTCACCGTAGATTTTCTTACCAGCAGTGCCTTTTCATCAATGTACAAAGTTGTCAATACCACGTCACCGGCATCATCTAAAGGAAGTAATTTCACCACTTTGGTCGCATAGCCTTTTACTATTGCATTGCCGGATGGAACTACTGCATAATTGTCGGAAGATAATAAGGTACTCATGTTGATGCTGACGCCACCTTTTGGAAGAATAGAGATTCCATTTTGCTTTTTTACAGCAAACTGATTTGGCTTTTTATAATAAACAGTGACCTCCGATGCCGGAGCATTGATAAAGGAAACATCAATCCGCATATTGGCCGCAGCCTTATAGTCTTTTACCTTATCCAGCTTTGCTTTTACAGCTTTTACCAGCGCTGCTTCATTTTGTGAGAAGGCACTTATTGAGGCCAGTGAAAACGCACACAACATCCAAACTATCTTCATACAAATACGTTTAACTAAGAATATCTTTTTTGCGAAAAATGAGTATTGCCAAAGAAACAAAAAAACAAATGTGCATCAATAAGACAACAGCCGACTTTAACACTTCACGATAATCTACCGGGTTTTCAAAAAAGCCCTTCCAATTGAGCATATGGTTGGTAAACAGGTAAGGCTTCATGGCATTGAAAATTGGAATATCCATGGTGGTTAATATAGTGAGTACAATGATGATGCTCATGGTGCTTACAATAGGACCAATTGAATTTTCTGCAAAGATGGATAGCAAAAAAGCAAGCGATGCGACGGTGATCATAGCAAGGGCCGCAAAGCCAAAAGCTGCAAAGTATCGCCAGAGCACATCCCCATTATCCAACACCACCACCTGGCTGCTTTTTAAAATAATAAGATCTCCAGTGCCAAATACAAACAGGGAAATGACAAGGGAAAGAATGGCCATGAATACCAACAGTAAAAGCGTGTATATAGTAACGGCTGCAAACTTGCTAAGCATCAGTTGGGTGCGGCTTACAGGCTTTGTAAGCAGTAACCGCAATGTTCCCATATTGGCTTCGCCTGCTACAATATCTCCTGCTACAAGCGCTATCAGCAGGGGCACATGCACCAATAAGGTTTGCAAAATAAAGTAACAGATAAAGTACCCATTGAGAATAGTACCATTAATTGTAAAAGTGCTTTCTAAAGATTGCAGCACAAAGGACAGGTAGGTTTTTCCATCTGCATACAAGGCAAGTTGTATTAAAAAAATAATAGCTGCTATAGCTGCAAATGCAATATAGGTTCGGGGCTTTTTAAATATTTTAAATAATTCAATCCTGGTAAGCTGCCACATGCTGATTAGCGGTTGTAAGGGATAAAAAATAATCTTCCAATGTATGTTTTTGCTGCACCGCCATGATACCTACACCTTGCTCTGTAAGAAATTTGATCAGGTCAGGTATTTCTTTTTGGTGGAGCCGTATTAAGATCCTACCGTTCGTGTGTTCCTGATGGATGTATGATGTATTTTGCAATTTTTCCATTGCTGCTTTGTCGCCAGTTGTTTGTATTTCTACCACGGTATCTGCGGGATTTAAAAGCTCTGAAACCCGGCCTGCTGCTACTTTTTTTCCTTTGTCAATGATCAGCATTGAGTCGGCTACTACTTCTATCTCACTTAATAAATGTGAGGAAACCAAAACGGTTTTCCCCTCGTTGCGGCTTAAATGCAGAATAAGGTTGCGTACATCGGCTATACCTTGTGGATCCAAGCCATTAGTAGGCTCGTCAAGAATGATCAAATCCGGATTGTGCACAAGCGCACAAGCAATGCCCAACCGCTGCTTCATGCCTTGTGAAAATGTTTTTACTTTACTTTCTGCCCGCTCTTTGATGCCCACTGTTTCCAGATGCTGCAGCAATTCTTTTTTACTAAGATGAAGGCCGCTTAAACGTGCCATCATCATTAAATTTTCAATAGCAGTTAAATAATTGTAGAGATCCGGCTTTTCAATGATGGCTCCAACCTTCTTCAATATTTCTCTACGGTGCTGGTGCAATGGTTTATTGAAAATGCGGATTTGACCACTTGTAGGAGCAATAAGTGTAAGCAGCATGCGAATGGTAGTAGATTTACCTGCCCCATTTTGTCCTAAAAAACCAAAAACTTCACCGCTATGCACACTAAATGAAAGCGCATCAACGGCGTGGATTTCTTTAAAATTTTTAGTCAGATTTTCTACCTGGATAATAGCTGGCATGTGTACGAAAATACCAATTGAGGATGTAACGATTAATAACAGCCAATAAAAGGAAAAGTTTTAGATAACCCCTTTCTTAAAAGTCCATTAACAAATAACATAATTAAAATAAAATGAGGAAAATACGGTAATTGAAAAAAAATAATGGTACAAATACTTGCAATAAATGAAAACGCCTAGTATGTTTACAGTGTTAAGAGTAAATGCTTAGCCTCACTAAAAAAGTACAAACACAGGTTTTAAAAATATTATTTTCATTGGACGGTTGAACGAGAAAGCTCCTTAAAGGGAGCTTTACTTTTTTATATACTCCTGCAACGTCTTCACATAATTTTCAAAGGCTGTTATGCCCACGGTGGTGATCTTGCAAGTGGTTTGCGGGTAGTTATCTTTAAATTGTTTTACCACATCTATATAACCAGCCTCTTTTAATTTTTGCACCTGCACACTTAAGTTGCCGGCAGTAGCTCCTGTTTTTTCTTTGATAAAAGTAAACTCAGCTTCTTTTACGCTTATCAATAGGGACATGACAGCAAGTCGTAATTGAGAGTGTAATATGGGATCAAGTTCTTTAAACACGAGTGACTTGGTTCTACGGATTTAGTTTGTGAAATGCCCTGTTGGCAAGATGCCCGGGAATGATGTACCCGCATAGTACAGCTGCTGCATGCAACAGCATGGTATGTGCAAAATGATTTACAAAAAGGGAGGCAAAGGCAAAAGCAAACGTAAGGTAAGCGCCAATTATAGAAGGCTTAAAATTTAATACCGCACCATAAATTAATATCCAAAAACCATAAAGTCCTAAAAGCAAAGCAAAGCCTTTTCTTGGGTCTACCGGTGTTACATCATTTAATGAATTCATAGAGAAAATAATAAGCATCAATGATATAATGAAACCAATATTCAATTTATCAAAGAGGTCTTTAGTATAAGTTCTTACCCTATCCCTGCGTGTTCCAAAAAGATGCTTTACCATGCTGCCACCTAATAATAAAAGAGACAAAAGGTCAAACAAATTCCAAAAGAAAAAAACCCCTACCCACTTCCATTGCAAATTAAAAAAAGTAAATAGCGAGGCTAAAAAAATAAGCCAGCCCCAAACGATCCATCCCTTGCCATCGTCTTTTTGTTCCTTCTTTGCGGTCTGAATCATTTGCTGTATCAGCTGCAGACTTTCTTCTTCCGTAATTCTTTTGTCTTCCATTGTGTATTATTTAGTTGCCGGTTTTAGCATATAACCCGGAATGAGGTAACTGGAAAGAATAGCGGCAGCAGCAAATAACATTTGATAATCAAATGCAAAAAAGACGGCCATGCAAGCAAGCAACCAATTGATGATACCACCAACTATCAAAGGCCGAAAATGCAGCAACTTTCCTGATACAAATGTGCCCAGGCCATACATCATTATAAAGAAAGGATAACAATAGATCCACCCGCTGTTTTCTGTTCTTAAAAAAGTAATTATGAAACTGAGTACAAAAAATGATATGGCCATGCCTGACCATAATATGCCCATGCTTTCACCTATGTAGGTACGCACGGTGCGGTGTTTATTGTTTCTTGCGGTGTAAACAATATTCGCCACAACTCCCACAATGGTAATAAGCCAAATAAGATAATGATACCGGTAATGCATCACTACTTTTAAAAAGAATTGACCCAGTATCCCTACAAAAGAAAGCCAGCCCCACATTAAAAAATAAATGCGGTTATGGCTGATGTTTTCTTTCGTTTTATCAATCATTGATTGAATAAGCTGCAGACTATGTTGCGGCGAAAAATCTTCTTCCATGAATTTTATTTAGCGAATGGAATTTTGTTATAGGCAAGCTAAAATATCCTATACCACTTAAGTCTATGGAACCTTGCCCCATCATTAAGTGATATAGAAAAGCGGCAACAATTTATTGAGCCTGCGTCAATAAATATTCAGTGCTTCCACGGCCCCATTGTGGCTGAATGCTGCTTTGCAATTTGAAAGCATCGTATTTTTTCAATGCCTCTTCAAACAATTTTTTTGCTTCTGTTTTACTTCCGCCAAACTGCTCTGGTGTAAATAACTTATCCTGACCTTCCAGGTAATAAATTCGTGGGTTGTCCGGGTTCAATTTTTTTGCTGTTTCTAAAGCTTCTGCCGCCTGAGGGCCATAGGTCATGTAGCGCGACATTGGGTCTGCCATCATACGCAAGGAAGCAATCATTTTTTTAACTACATATATCTCTGAATTATCTTTACTTAAGGCATCTGCTTTGTTCAATAAGCTTTCTGCCTTATCCGCAATTGGGTCCAATACGGAACCTAAGCCTCCGGACATTACATCTTTTGTTTGCACATACATATACCCTGAATTGATCTGCGCCAGGGCTGCATAATAATAAGGTAGCCATTGTGTTTTTTCTGCATCGGCAATGCGGCTAAATGTGTTGGAGAGTTCTTTCAATCCATCACTACTGCGGGTGGTATCAATAGCGGGCACCATGGCTTCCATGGCCTTAGTGTATTTTTCGCTTTGAGCAAATGTGGCCGAAGTAAAGATGGCGGCAATAGCTAAACAAAGTAATTTTTTCATGATGCTGTTTTTATGGTTTTAAATGTTGTTGTTTTAATTTTTCATATTCTCTATCTACTGCATTACTCATAGGAGCGATGTAGGCACTGCGGTAATGAAACAAGACGCCTATTCCCCATCCGAACATAGGCCATACCGGCCAGGGAATATTGTTGTGATTGTACGCAGGCCCACCGGATAAATACCAGATGATCCAAAATACAACCGACATAATAAGGTATGATCCAAGGTTGTACTTAAAGGAAGCCCGCTTTTTTGCAATGTCCCAAAGTTGCGGGTCTTTGCCCTCCGGAGTTTGTTCGTAATAACGCATGTTTTATTTATTAAAAGATTTAAAAAATAATTGTTACCCACGGCTGCTTCTTTCCCATTCTTAAAATTTTTTCTTACAAATTACTATTGATCACATCCTGCGTTCTATCTACTCCAAAGTTGATAAAGGCGCCAAGAAACACAAAGCGTTTAGATGGAGGTACAATCGCTTCTTTACGATACCCGTTGTAAGAATAATTATAGCCATATACCTGGTTGGCGCCAAATACATTGGTGATAGAAAAAACCAAAACAGTAAACTTTCCGGCCCCTTTCTTAAATACATTAGGCAAATAATTTACGCTAAAGGAAGCGCTGCTATATGGCTTGGTAACTCCCTGATCGCGTATTGCAAATTTGCTGGATGCATTGTCGTATTGAATGTTGTAATAAGGCCGACCGGAGGCGTAGGTATATGAGCCGTTGAATTGTGTTTTTAAATGGGTTACAAACTTTTTTACTACTAAAGAAGTGGTATGCCTGGCGGCAAAAGAAGGTTGAAAAGCGGCAGGAAAATTCAGGTAATCTCTTTTCGTATCGAGGTAAGAATACGAGATCCAATAATCCACGTTCTTGATTGTTTTTTTATCGCGCAAGAAAAGCTCAAAACCTTTTGCTTCTCCAAATCCTTTATTATTTATGGCTACGTCGCGGTTGTTGACCCTTGCTGTTTTTAAGAGGTTATCGTACTTTTTGTAAAACAATTCTGCACGCAGCGTGCGGTCATTAGCCACTGCCTGGTATTGCGCAATGTAATGCGTAGCCCGCGCATACGTCAGATCATACATTGCAGGCAGGTACCGGCTTTCCGGCGATTGATAAAAAATACCATACGCTACTGATGCCTGGCTGTTGGCGCCAATTTTATAAGCCACTGACACCCGCGGAGCCATATTCCATTTATTTAAAAGAGAAGAATGTTCTGCCCGTGCACCCAACTTAGCAGCTACATTGTTTGTAATGTAAATATCTGTTTCGGCAAAGCCGGCTCCTATCTTTTCTTTTACTGATTGTTTTATTATTTGGCCTGAGTAAGTGGTGTATTGTGGTTGCTCGCTGCTGTAGTTGTATTCCGTACCAAAGCGTAAGGCACTTAGTCCTGAAAGTCTTTTTTCGGCCACTATCTTGGCATTGGCATAATCTCCATCGGTAGCAATAGTAAAGTTTTTGTATTCCAATGGGCTGAGTTGCACTTTTTCATTCTTTTCATTTTGCAGATTGCCGGTGATGTCATCCTTATTATTGGAGAAAGAAAAACCTGCATTTAACTTCCACCCTTTTCCTAATGCTTCGCGGTAAGAAAGATTGTGGTACATATTGGTATTAGCCAATCGAAACATATCATTATAACCAATGGTATCCAGGCTTGGTGTGCGAAAGCCTAGTTTGTTGGCACTGAAATAACCATAATATTTAATGAAGCCAGAGGGAGATGTTTTGATTCGGAAATTAGCATCTACTGTATGGTATTCCGGATCTTTAAAATAGTGCTGCTTTTGCTTTAATGCTTTAAACGCCATCCATAAATTAGTATATCCGTAATTTAATCCCCAGGAAGATTTTTTATTTTTAGCCAATTGCTGAAACCCGCCGGATGCCCCGATCACGCTTATCCCCAGGTTGGCAGAACTTTGATCCGGCAGGTCAACTGTTTCTAAAATTACCGCAGACGAAAGAGCCTGACCGTATAGAGCCGAGTACCCACCGGCACTGAAAACAGTACCTTTTAAAAACCAGGGAGAAAAGCGGCCTCGTTGTGCGATACCCGGAACACTGCTGTAAAAAAAGTTGTTGACCAACGTACCGTCAATAAAAGTTTTTGTTTCGGCAGCAGTACCTCCGCGTACAAACAAACCTTCACTTTCTCCTACCTGTTGCGCACCGGGCAAGGTTTTCAAGGCTCCGGTCACATCCGCATTGGCAGAGGCGGTAGTTAATATATCAATAGAACTAAGCACGGTAGCCTTTTTCCGGTCACTGGCTTCAAATGTGCCGGCAGATATAACCACCGCTTTTAATTCTGTAATTTCTTCCTTCAACAAAATGTCAATGGACAGTGCGGTATTTTCCAGTTTCACTTTTTGTTCCAATGGTTTGTATCCTATAGCAGAAGCTGTTATGGTGCCTTCTCCCTTTTCAGTTGTTTTGAAAGAAAATTGCCCCGATGAATCTGTGGTAGCTCCATCATAGCTATCTTTTATAGCTATACTCACTCCCGGTATTGGTTGGCCTTTCGCATCTTTTACTGTACCCTTAATAGTGGTTTGTGCGTTGGTGGTAAAGGCAAAAAGTAAAGCCAGCAAAACAAATACATTTCTCATAACCGTTATTGTATAACAAACATAAAGTAGTTTATATTATAAACCAAATAATAAAAAAGAAACCCAGGCCTCCGCAAGCCTGGGATCTTTATAACCCTATATTTTTTTGTGTGATCTTATTTTTTGATCACGCGTTCTTGTGCTGTAGCATTTTCACAAATTGCTTTTATTATATAAAAGCCTTTTGTAAGATGACTCGTTTGCATTGTTTCTGTCTGGCTTGCATTGCCAGTTTTCAAGCTGCTTACTCGTATTCCGCTGGCGTTGTACAGTTCAATAGTTACTGCTTTGCCTTGAAATGCTATTGGCAAAGTTATTTTTACCACATCCGTTACCGGGTTTGGATAAGTTGCTAAGGCTATGCTGTTACCTTCTGTTTTATTAAAACGAACAGAAAGTATTTGAGATAAAGAGGCTTCACCCGTTTTGTCTACAAATTTAAGGCGGTAAAAATAAGTAGGCGTACCTGCAGTTACCGTTGCATCTTTATACCTATAGTTAGTTAGGCTTCCAGCTTCGCTTGCAGAAAGAACGGTAGCAATGACTGCATAATTCTTGCCGTCTGTGCTGCGTTCCACAATAAAGTGGCTAAAGTTTTCTTCCTGAGTTGTTGTCCAATTCAGGGTTACATCTGCCTTGTTAGCAACTGCGCTAAAGGTTTGCAGTTTTACCGGCAGGGCCATGATGGGCGCCATGCTAAAGGATTTGAACCAAAGTGAATTTAAACGTATACCGGCACCGTAATTATTGCGAGCGCCAGACTGTGCACCTATTGTGAAGTCTATGGAATCTTTATTATTATAAACATAAGAAGCCATAACCTGTGTAGCAGCCGTGTCGATGTTTAAGAAGTTTTCAGTTGGTCCGTTTACGGCAACGTCTTCTCCATCAAACGGATGACCACATAGTATATACACTTTACCTACGCCATCACAATTTGCACACATCTTATATTTACCTTTTATTAATTGCTTTGCATCTAAGCCATTGCCTCCGCATTCTGTACAAGCTTTCGGCGAACTTATTTTTCCGCAATCACCACAGGTAGATGTAGCTGCAACAACCACGTTTTGAAGGTAACTTACAGTTGAGTAGGTTACTGAACTTGCTTTATGCATGATTACAAATTCAGAAACATTCATTCCATCTCCATCCACATTTAAAGAAGTAGCTACAAAACGATCAATTTTCTTTTTGGCAGAAGTGCCGGCATGTACAAAGGAAAGTGTAAAGTCGATAAACCATTTAGTGTTAGCAGGCACAGGATTCATTCCAAATTCAGGTTGAAAAGCGTTGTTCCAGCCGAAAGAAGAATTGTCAATAGTAGCCATTTGTATATTCGGATGAGAAAATTTTCTCAGCTTTATCAATCCATCAATCCCTGGGGCTATGTTGGAAAACCTATAAATAGCTCCTTCTTTGCCAGCCACTCCCGAAACCAAAACAGGGCTTTTAAAAGTCAGTTCTGGAAAAGATTGAAATTCTGCCGGGTCTTCTGTTTGAGCTTTAATTGTGGTGAAGGTGAAGAACATCGCAATAAGCAACATTCCAAGATTTAGCAATTTTGAGTGTACAGTTTTAGTCATGATAATTTATATAATAGGGTTGACGGTTTAGATTTCTTTAGTAATTAAAGAATTAGAAATCTTTATATTCTTGAAAAGTTGGGTATTTTTTTTTGAGAAGTTTCAGGAGTTCGTTATTCCTGAAGGTGCGATTAGTTATTTTTTTAAGGAATCTGGGGAACTTTTGAAAACTTGGGAATTACGTCCTGGGTTGTGAAGTTTAATGCCCTGAACAAAGCTGCGGCTGTAGCCGGTAGCAACGATGGT
>JBDSBL010000220.1:0-6444 GCA_039921625.1 Chitinophagaceae bacterium | reverse complement strand
CCCGATAGTAGATACCTGGTGGCAAACAGAAACTGCAGGCATTTTAATTTCCAACCTGGCGGGCATTACTCCGGCCCTGCCTACTTATGCTACCTTGCCGTTACCGGGGGTGCAGCCCATTTTGGTAGATGAGGCGGGGGTGGAGGTTTTAGGCAATCCGGCTACGGGCAATCTTTGCATGAAAGCACCATGGCCCGGCATCATCCGCACTACGTACGGTGATCATGAACGCTGCAGGCAGGCTTATTTTTCTGCTTATCCCAATCTATATTTTACGGGCGATGGAGCGCTGCGCAATGCAGAAGGTATGTACCGCATTACCGGGCGGGTAGACGATGTATTGAATGTAAGTGGCCACCGCATTGGCACAGCCGAAGTGGAAAATGCCATCAACATGCACAGTGATGTGGTAGAAAGCGCCGTAGTGGGCTATCCACACGCCATTAAAGGGCAGGGCATTTATGCTTATGTTATTTGTACCCACCTGCATGGCAGCGAGGAAGAAATGCGTATGAACGTAATGCAAACTGTTTCCAGGATCATTGGCCCCATAGCAAAACCTGATAAGATACAGTTCGTAAAAGGCTTGCCCAAAACAAGAAGCGGAAAAATTATGCGTCGCATTTTGCGAAAGATTGCTGAAGGGGAAACAGAGAATTCAGGAGATACCACAGCGCTTCTGGATCCGGGAGTGGTGGAGGAAATTAAGAGTGGGAAACTGTAAAGGCAGGTTTAAAATCAATTGTCTAGCTATTGGACGATGATTTAAATTTTTTTACTCTAAAGTCGCTATTATAAAATTAAATCTTGATCCACGAGGCCCGCGGTCCTATAACAGGGTCTTGATTTTACCGTCTTTTCTAAAATATTTTGTGGATTCTTGAAAGGATCGTGAACTAATTTTTTTGCTATTCAATTCCTACATTTGCATCCCCTGATTTTAGCCATGATATTGATTAATGAAAAAATTCCGCAAACTACCTTCTGTATATAAATGGCTGTTTTGGGGTATCCTGCTGCAATTATTGTTATTGAACATCAGTGCTGCATTTTATGCCTACCGGTTTACTCATTTTCACTCCATTGATGGAGGCAGCATGAAGCAACATAAAAATATTTTTACAAAAACCTGGAGGCTTTTTACAGGTCCAAAATTGTATTTGCTTCCTACAAAGGAAACCCCTTCTTTCCCATACCAAAATGTATTATTAACACTTAAAAACAATACTTCTATAGCAGCCTGGTATAGCAAGCAGGAAAAAGCAAAAGGTTGTGTCCTTTTATTCCATGGCTATACGGCTGAAAAAAGTTTTTTAATAAAGGAAGCGGCGCAATTTAAACAATGGGGTTATAATGTTTTTCTGGTTGATTTTAGAGGGCATGGAGCCAGCGGTGGCCACACCACTTTTGGGTATAAGGAAAGTGAAGAAGTGGCGGCAGCTTTTTCCTATGCAAGGGAAAGAGGGAATCAAAAGATTATTCTTTATGGTGTATCCATGGGTGCGGTGGCTATAATGAAAGCAACGGCTGAAAAGAGGGTACAGCCTGCTGCCCTTATTGCCGATATGCCTTTTGGTTCATTGCAGGATCATTATATAGCCAGGGCCCGTAATAATAGTTTGCCTCCTCAGCCCTTTCCTTTTTTGGTCACTTTTTATACGGGAGTGGAAAACCGGTATAATGGGTTTGATAATACACCTGTAATATTTGCAAAAAAAATAAGCTGCCCAGTGCTATTAGAGTGGGGGGCCAGAGATCAGTATGTAACGAGGGACGAAATAAATACAATTTATGAGAGACTTATTTCTAAAAACAAACAATTGGCTATATATCCAGAAGCCAACCACGAATCTTACTTACAAAAGGAGCCTGCTCTTTGGAAGAATAAGGTGAATCAATTTTTAGAAAGTCTGTAGCAGCAATTTATTTTTTTATAGTAATGGGCGTACCGGGGATAATGTAACTATACAGGTCATCCATGTCCTCATTTTTTAAAGAAATGCAGCCTAAGGTCCAGTTGGTGAAACGGTCTACAATATTTTCATCGTGTGGCCAGGTGCCGTGGATGCCAACGCCGCCGCCGGGTCGTGCATTTTGAGGTATTTCACCACGTCTTTTTCGTTCATTAAATCGGGCCATGGTTTCTGCATTAGGATAATCCAGTAGCATGAAGCGATTCCATTTTGGATGCAATTTTTTAGATAATATTTTAAAATGTCCTTCAGGAGTATTACGGTCGCCTTCTACTTTTTTATCTTCCAAAGAATTATTGCCAAACACCACCGGGTACGTAGCAAACCATCCCTTTTGGTCATACACAGAAAGTTCGTAATCCGATTTATCTATTACTACACTCACCGGCCCTACCGGCATTGAGTTCACCCTTTTGGCTTTACTTATTTTATAAGAAGGAAATGAAACGGTCTTTGCCATACGAGTAGTGAACCACAAACTGCCACCAGCCAGCAAACAGGATAAAAAGATAAAGGCCTTCATATTGTTCAGAAAGATTAAACTATAAATTGGGTAACGGAAAAAAATAAGGCTTTATTTTATAACCAAATTTTTTAACAGGCTGCTGAAACAAAAACCCTGCTGAATATTACAATCAGCAGGGTTCCAAATCTTTTTTAGTAAACTTTATCAATTGCCGAAACGGATGCCCAGGTTATAGGGTGTCTGATCGAGCCCTTTGTCCCACATGCTTTTCAGTGCATAAGAGCCATACAATTTTACCGGTCCCAGGTTCAACTCACCTATGTAAGAGAGCTTCCATTTTTCAAGGTCAAAATTTCCGTGCGTTTTTGTTTTGTCATCATTGCCCAATTTCAGTTTTTGGCGGGCGGAGTATAGGTAACCACCACTTACTCCACCACTGATACCAAATCCTTTTTCGCGTCCTGGTGTAAAATTTAAATTGAGCATTATAGGAACCGTTACATAATCGGCAGCCAGTTTATTTTTCTTTACGTCTTTTAATGTGGGGTCTAAAATGATATGTGTAGGATTCTTTTGAAAACGCACCATCTCATTATCAAACCTGTAATTATTCAATTCTGTGCCCAAGCCATATTTAAGATTTACTACATGCTTTACCAGATTCAGCTGCTGCATAAACAGCCAGATGTTTACATTAACTGATTTGCCGGTGCGCAGGCTAAATTCATCCTTATTGCTGCCCGGTGCAAATTGCTGTGCAGCGGCAGAACTATAATTTGTATTATCGTTGAAGTTGGCAAAACCAAGGTCTACCACCCACCAGTTGGTGCTTACATTAGATGGTTTTTTTCTTTTTTTATTTACTATGGTAATGTTTTTACCATTGTTGGCAGAATCATTTTTATCCCTTTTTTTAATGATCACCATTCCGCCAATTTTAATGGTGTCTGCTTTTTCATTTGCCGTTGTATCATTTTGGGCAAAGGAGGTCATAGCGATGCTGATTGCAAGAACTGCAAGTAACGTTTTTTTCATACTTTTTTTTTAGGTGATTATTTTAATTTCAGAGCAATAGCGCCAATCAACAATCTGTTGTCATCATTTACAGGATCAATGTTGGTAGTTCGTTCAATAAAGCGGGTGGCTTTGCGCAGGAAGCCTCTGATGGACCGGCCTTTTTTGTTCTCAGCTGTTGCTACTGCATCTTTAAAATCAATTTCGGATGCTTCCAAAGAACTATACGCTGCAGCCGCAGCAGTTGTTACTCCTTTTTTAAAATTATTTTCAGTCTCCGTTTTCTTGGTAGGCACCATAGCAATTGTTTCAGCTGGCACCGTTATGGTCGGTTCTTTTTTGTCGTCATTTAAGGTTGTTAGCTGCGGCGCTTGGTGTGGTGGAGTGGACCGGGGAACCTTTTTGGAGGATAGGGCAATTGTCTGTTTCATTTGGTTAGGAACCTGATCCTCCTCCTTTGGTCCTTCCTTTATTTGAGCTACATCAGTAGGTATTGATTCTTGCGGTACCGGCAGAATCTTATCATCAGGCTTACCTTCTTTATTATGTTCTTTTTTAATTTCTTTTATAGGATTAAAGAAGGCTACTGGCTTGTTATTGTTTTCTACTAATGCAATAGCTCCGATGCCTGTAATCAGCAGTGCAACGGCGGCAATCCGCAACCAATACAAGGGCCTTTTTATAGATTGACCGCGATACAATTCTTTTTTATAAGGATATAAAACGACATCATTTTTATTCCCTTTTGTTTTTAGTAAAAGGGTGTATTGCGCCTGCACTTCCGGGTCGGAGGCCAACTTCTTTTCCACTGCTTCCTTTTCTTTTCCGGTTAATTCATCATCCATAAACAGCAAAAGATCTTCAGTGACAGAAGTCATTTTCATATGGTTGGAAAGCAAACTTTCTTTTCCGTCAAAACTGATAGGATCGTTGCTCAGCCTCGTGCTCAGCAATATCTCCAATTCTTCCTTGATATGAGGATGGAGCGCAATGAAATTTGCAACAACCAATTTTTCTTCTGTGGTCAGTTCTTCATCCACATAAAGAAGCAGGTATTCCTCATAATTATCAGGAGTTATATCCAATGGTTTTTTATCGTTGTTGTTAAATGACATTTTCAATTTTTACGATGTACTCTTTTAGTTGCAAACGGGCACGGTGGAGATACACTTTTACCTGGCTGCTACTCAATCCTGTTATTTGCCCAATCTCCTCATAATTGTAACCTTCATAATCTTTCAACAATACCAGGGAACGTTGTGTTTCGCCTAGCTTACTCAACGCTTCTTCCAATATGGCTTTAGCATTATTCACCTGCTTGTCTGTCACCCGTGCGCTTTCATGAAATTCTTCTTTTAAATGAATGCGTTTTACTTTTCTTATATGATCAATCATGCTGTTGTACGCAATGGTAAATAAGTAAGATTTGCATTTATTGCCATCTACCTCTTCCCGGTTGCGCCATAATTTTTCAAATGCTGTTTGTACCACATCACGGGCATCTTCTTCGTGCCGCAGATTTTTTAAAATAAAACGGTACACGTGGTCAGCGTGCTGTGTTACACATTCGTTGTAGTCTCTTTCCGTCATAATACAGTTACAAATGATCTTCTATACCATTGGTACGCCCAGGTGAATTAGAAGTTACAAAAAAGAAAAAAAAATTTAATTGAACAGGGAGGATTTTACAAATTGGTTAGAAAGTGATTCCCAAAGAAGACTGGATTCTTTTATTGCCTCCATTTTTTTGCAACACTCGGTAGAAACTACTTCTCCTGGAATCTGCTTCTTATTTGGATAAAAAAGCAGCACAACTACTACTACAAATAAGGTAAATAGTAAAAAGAAAGGTGTAGTGAAAAGTTGCTTTCTCATGGCAATGTTTCTTGGTGTGACGAAAGTAGGCAGGGCTATGTTACAGAATTGATAAAAGATATTTTCAGCAGTAACTTTTATTGGTTGGCAAAGTCTTGCATTCACCTATTGGCTTTATTTCAATATCATTTTTGTAAAGAAAAATGAACACTGTTTTCTTTAATAATTAAGGTTTATAACGCCTTAGATTTAAGAACAATAGCCCATTTTTCTTTGCGTTATAATAATTATGTCAAAGGTGCTCTTGTCTAATTTGTAAAAAGAAACCGATGCAAAAAGTTTATTTGCTGCTGCGCAATAATATTCAAACCGGACCTTTCAGCCTGGAAGAGGTAGTAGCATTAAAGTTAAAATCGCAGGACTTAATTTGGGAAGAAGGAAAAAGCAATGGTTGGGCTTATCCATCTGAGATTGAAATTTTAAAACCGTACGTGGCTGAACCGCTCTCATTGCAAGAAGATAAACTACCATCAAAACCGGATCAGAATGGACTGATAATTACAATTGGTAAACCCAAAAATGTATTTGTAAGTATGCCTCCAAACAATAGGGATACAGCCAATACCTCCTCTTGTGCAGAAGACCCATTTGAAAAAAAAGCAGAAGCACTTCGCAGGCGGGCACTCTCTTTTACTCCTTCAAAATTAAATAATGATATAGTAAACACAGGTATTATTGAAGCACCTTCTGTTGCACCCAATGGGAGCAGAAAATATCTTCAAAAAATAAATAGGACCGTATGGAAACGAAAACACCTGATAGTTGCTGCCACCGTTTTAGTGGTAGTTATCAGTGGTGGCTGGGCAGTAATGGCATTACTTAATAAGGAGCCAGTTGCGGCTCATAAGGTAGTTGCACTGCAGGCTTATAATATTCCACAAGCACCTGATGAAACTATTCATATAAATGAAAATGAGGAAGGGAATATTGTCAACAGGGAGCCGAACGAAAAAGCCATTCAAAAGAAAATACTGGAGACCAAAAAGAAATGGGAAAGCAAAGAGAACAATATTATAGCCGCAAACAAGGATGCTTCATTACCACCCATTGTACCTACACCTGAACCCGAGCCGCTTATAGTGGCACCCACCTTGGAAAGTAACCCGGGACCAATTG
>JBDSBL010000219.1:0-12295 GCA_039921625.1 Chitinophagaceae bacterium | reverse complement strand
AAGGCCGCAGGGGAATAAACCCGATGAGTTCCTATATATTTAAAAGAGCACATCAGAAAATGAGTAACATCAATGTTTTATCCTTATTAAAAAAATTGGTGCTCGGTATCAGTGCATTTTTCTTATTGTTTTTTTTGCTGAATAATTTGTTTCCACTTCCGGATGCTATTTTTTACTCCACCATTGTGACTGATAAAAAAGGAGAAGTAATCAACGCCTATCTTACAAAAGATGATAAGTGGAGAATGAAAACTGAGTTAGAAGAAATTTCTCCCTTGTTGCAAAAAACCATCCTTGCAAAAGAAGATAATTTCTTTTACTATCATCCCGGCATAAATCCTTTCGCAATTATAAAAGCAGGGTTTAAAAACATCTTTCATTTGCGCCGCACCTCCGGTGCTTCTACCATCACCATGCAGGTAGCACGTGCGCTGGAACATAGGCAGAGAACCTTCCCTAACAAAATTATTGAAGCATTTCGTTCATTCCAATTAGAATGGAAATACAACAAAAAAGAGCTCTTGCAACTATACCTCAACCTGGTGCCATATGGTGGAAATATAGAAGGAGTAAAAGCAGCATCTCTTTTATATTTTCAAAAACCTCCCGACCATTTATCTCTTGCAGAAATCACTGCCCTGTCCATCATTCCGAACAGGCCATCCACATTAGTTATTGGAAAGAATAATAAACTTATAATAGAGGAGCGCAACAAGTGGTTGCATCGCTTTGCCAACAAAAAAGTGTTTACAAAAAAAGAAATAGAAGATGCCCTCAGTGAGCCATTGACAGCCCATCGTAGCGTGGTGCCTCATTACATTCCACACCTTGCTTACCAATTAAAAAAAGAAAATACGACTGGAATCATCAAAACAAATATTGATCTAAACACGCAACTAAAAGTAGAAAAGCTAACCGAAGACTATGTGCGCAACTTGCGGCTAAAAAACATCCGCAATGCGGCGGTAATCATTATTGACAACATTACCGGGAATGTAATTACCTATGTTGGTTCCGGCTCTTTTAAGGATACTACCGATGGCGGACAAGTGAACGGAGCCGCAGCTATCCGCCAGCCGGGCAGTGCTTTGAAACCATTGCTGTACGGGCTTTGCATTGATGAAGGATTGCT
The DNA here is from genome assembly GCA_039921625.1 of Chitinophagaceae bacterium. Lineage (GTDB taxonomy): Bacteria > Bacteroidota > Bacteroidia > Chitinophagales > Chitinophagaceae > Flavisolibacter. The sequence goes on along the minus strand of JBDSBL010000219.1, from coordinate 11,163 downwards.
AACGCCAAAAACAATTATCAATGATGTACCGATTAATTACAGTGGCTTTGCACCGGAGAATTATGACCAAAAATTTAACGGAGCCGTTACTGTAGAATATGCTTTGGAGCATTCATTAAATATCCCGGCTGTAAAAGAATTACAACTACTGGGAAAAGAAAAACTGGTGGCAACGCTTGCTTCTATCCATTTTAAACAAATAGAAAAAGACAGAAATAAATTAGGTCTATCACTCATCTTAGGAGGATGCGGTACTACCCTGGAGCAAATGACCGGATTGTTTGCCGCCTTTGCCAATGAAGGTGTTTATCGAGCACCAAATTATTTGCAATTAGCAGCAGCAAACCAATCCAGAATTCTTAGCAGACCGGCTACTTTTATGATTACCGAAATGCTGTCGAAAGTGACGCGGCCTGATTTTCCCCTGAACTGGCAGGCAACCGAACGGATGCCAAAAATTGCCTGGAAAACAGGAACTTCTTATGGAAGAAAAGATGCCTGGAGTATTGGTTACAATAAAAAATACACCATCGGTATTTGGGCTGGCAATTTTTCAGGTGCCGGTGCTTCGGAACTAAGTGGAGCCAACACAGCTACTCCCCTATTATTCAAAATTTTTAATACAGTAGATTATAATAATGATGGTGATTGGTTTGCACCTCCGGCAGGGTGCAACCTGCGGCAGGTTTGTAGCGAAACGGGAATGGTGCCAGGACCTGATTGCACAAACACCATACTTGACTATTTTATTCCGCTCACCAGTGCTACCGTTGTTTGTCAGCACGTGCAGCAAATAATGATATCGGCAGATAAGAAATTTTCTTTTTGTACTGCCTGTGTGCCTCCAACTGGTTTTATTAAAAAAAAGTACCGCATTACAGCACCCGAACTAGAGGACTATTACATTGCAAATAATATTGCGTTTGATAGGATACCGTCACACAATCCTGATTGCGAAAAAATATTTAAGGGAGGCGGTCCGGCTATTACTTCCCCCGTAAATGCCACGGAATATTTTATCAGCAAAAAAAATCCTGAACCCTTGCAATTAGTGGCACGCACTGCTAATGATGTATCTAAAGTTTACTGGTACATCAATGATCAATTTTATAAAATAGCTGCAAGGGACGTAAAGCCATTCTTTCTTCCGGAAGAAGGGCCGGTAAAAATATCCTGCACGGATGATAAAGGCAGAAACACTAACATTTATATACGTGTGCGAAAAGTGAGTTTGTAATTATTCTGCTTTACGAACACTACCGGAGCCAGACACATTTTGGCTCACAGCCGGACTTCCTTTGTAAGCAACACTTCCCGAACCATTGATCTCCACATCTAACTGCTTGGATGCATATACTTGCGCATCACCGCTTCCGGAAATACCTATCTTGGTTTGCTCACTCAATAATTCAAAGCACTTAATTCCGCCACTACCCATTATTTCAGCATCAAAGATTTTTGTTTTGCCAGATAATTGCAGATCACCATTTCCGGTAATTTCTATCTTGATCTGAGGTGCATCAATAGCTGCTTTCAGATTGCCGTTTCCCACGGCTTCAATCTTTAAATTATTATTGGAAACGATGGGAGATTGTGTTACAAAATCACCACCTCCTACCATGCTTATATCATCAAGCGTTGGTGCGGTTATATATACTTTTATGGGTGAAGAAGATTGCAGGTTGAAATGCTTTCTGGTACTAATGTTCAAGGTATTTCCAGATACCGTTGTTTCTATATACTCCAGCAGGTTTTCATCACCCTCCACGGTTATTGAAAAATTAGACCCTGATGTGTAAAACACATTCATATCCCCTACAAATTCAATACCTGTAAAAGAGCTTACGGTACGTTGTTGGCTCGTGCGGTTATTATTTCCTTTTACCTTTTTACCATCGTTGAAGTTGCAAGATCCAAATAGGCAAATAGTAAAAAATGTAAGGATAAAGAGTTTGCTCATAAGAAGTAGTTTGGTTTAAAACTTTATTGTAAAGAAGCAAGTTACAGAACTAGCCATTTACTTTAAATTGATTCTTTTAAAGGGAAACTAAAACTGGATGTTTTGTATTTATTACCTTCACAGCCGCATGACAGAAAAGATTTTAATACTTGATTTTGGCTCGCAATACACGCAGTTAATTGCCCGTGCAGTAAGAGAAGCCTCCGTTTATTGTGAGATTATTCCTTTCTCCAAACCAATCCCTAAAGATGGTTCCATAAAGGGTATCATACTATCCGGCTCCCCTTTCTCTGTAAATGATAAAAAGGCTCCACAAGTATCCATTAAAGATTTGGCAAGAAGCGCACCTGTATTAGGCATTTGCTATGGAGCGCAATTAACCGCTTTGCAATATGGAGGTAAGGTGGAGAAAAGCGACAAAAGGGAATACGGCCGTGCCATACTGCACCTTGAAAAAGAAGATGCCTTATTTCACAATTTAATGCCTGCCTCTCAAGTGTGGATGAGCCATGGTGATTCTATAAAAAAGCTTCCAAAGCATTTTGAGCTTTTGGCCACAACAGATAATATTCCTGTCGCTGCTTTTAAAAATAGTGAAGAAGAAGTTCATCCTACATATGGCCTTCAATTTCACCCGGAGGTGTATCATTCTATTGAAGGAAAAAAGATCTTATATAATTTTTTGGTGACCATATGCGGTTGCAAGCAAGACTGGACGCCAGCGCATTTTATCACGGATACCGTAGCCTCTTTACAAGCAAGGATCGGCAACAAAAAAGTAATCATGGCTCTAAGTGGTGGGGTAGATTCTACCGTAGCCGCGGTGCTGATACACAAGGCCATTGGCCATCGGTTGCATGGCATATTTGTAGACAATGGAGTGCTGCGCAAAGATGAATTTGAAAGCGTTCTTTTTAATTACAAACAACTTGGGTTAAATGTAAAAGGCATAGATGCACGCAAGCGTTTTTATAAAAAATTAAAAGGAAAAACAGACCCGGAAGCAAAACGAAAAGCTATTGGAAAATCATTTATTGATGTTTTTCAAGATGCGGCAAAAAAGGTGGACGGTGCTACAATGCTTGGCCAGGGCACCATCTATCCGGATGTGATTGAAAGCATTTCGGTGCATGGCCCGTCAGTTACTATTAAGTCCCACCACAACGTAGGTGGATTACCTAAAAAAATGCATTTAACATTAGTAGAACCACTGCGGGCCCTTTTTAAAGATGAAGTACGGAAAGTTGGCAAGGAATTAGGTATTCCAGAGGAACTTATTGGAAGGCATCCTTTCCCTGGGCCAGGGCTTGCCATCCGGATATTAGGAGAAGTAACAGAAGAAAGGGTGGCCTTGCTTCAAAAGGCAGACGACCTTTATGTTAAAGCCCTGAAGAAGCACCACTTATATGCAACGGTATGGCAAGCCGGGGCTATCTTACTGCCAATCCGTAGTGTGGGAGTAATGGGGGATGAACGAACGTATGAATTTACAGTTGCCCTTCGCGCTGTGACGAGTGTAGATGGAATGACGGCCGATTGGGCACATTTACCTTATGATTTTTTAGCACAGGTTTCTAATGATATTATAAACAATGTGAAAGGAATTAACCGGGTGGTGTACGACATTAGCAGCAAACCTCCCGCTACCATAGAATGGGAATAAATAGATATTGCAGTATGAAAAAAATCGTTGGCTTTCTTATTATTTCGTTGCTTGTTCCCTTTCTTCCGTATGCTCAAACGGGCCAACCGGTGCGCCATAAAATTGCCTTATTCGCTCCCATTTATTTAGATTCTGTATTTGATGCTTCCGGTAATTATCGGTACCAAAAAGGATTTCCTCAATTTACCAACCCGGGGCTTGAATTTTATATGGGCGCTCAAATGGCGTTGGATTCTCTTAAAAAAATGGGAGCTCCATTGGATGTGTATGTGTATGATTCCCGTTCTCGCAGCAGCTCACTAACGCAACAAGCGGCAGATTATGATCTCAATAATGTAGAACTAATGATCGCCCATGGTTCTTTCCCCGACGTGCGGATTTTGGCTGATGTAGCGGAGAAAAAGAAGGTGCCTTTTATATCCGCAACCTTACCCAACGATGCAGGCATAACCAACAATCCTTACTACGTAATTTTAAATTCTACGCTGCGCACTCACTGCGAGGGAATTTATCGTTTCATACAAAAATACCACAGCCTCGATCGCATCATTGTATACCGCAAAAGTGGTACGCAGGAAGAACAGATTAAAGATTATTTGCAGGATGCAGCTAAAACGCTGAATGCAACGCAACTGAAGATTGAGTTTCGGGATATTGGAAATGACTTTGATCCAAACCGCCTGGCGCAAGGATTGGATACCATACGCCAAACAGTTTGCATTGCCGGAAGCCTTGATGAAACATTTGGTGTGAACCTTGCCCGAGGCTTGACTTCTTTAAGTTCTCGGTATCCGCTTACTATTATTGGCATGCCCACTTGGGAAAGCATTTCTGAATTCTCAAAATCAAATTACAAAAACGTAGAGATCACTTATACCACACCATTTTATTACGCTCGCGGCAATGCCTTAAGTTATAAGATAGCATCCGAATTTGAAAGCCTGACAAAGGGACGGCCGACCGATATGTTTTACCGTGGCTACGAAACCACCTTACGCTTTGCCTTGTTACTTTTGGATACAGGAAAAGATGTATCCTCCAACCTTTCCCGCAAAGGCAATTATGTATTTACTGCATTTGATATTGAGCCTGTTTTTTTGAATAAGCAAAATATGACACTCGATTATTTTGAAAACAAAAAGCTCTATTTTGTACGGTATCTGAATGGTGCTAAAACGGTGCAGTAAACGAGGTTCTTGGTAAGGACCTGGTTATTTAATAGCCATCGTTTACAACACCTTTCTTTGTACGGAATCTTTCAACTGTCAAATTGATATAGATGCCATTGATTGAGTTTTTGGAGAAAGGTTTGTATTGCCGTGCCGGCGATTTTTATATAGATCCCTGGAAGCCGGTAGACAAAGCAGTGATCACCCATGCACATAGTGACCATGCCCGATGGGGAAGTAAATTTTACTTGTGCCACACCAAAACAAAACCTATACTGCAAGCACGTTTGGGTCCTAATAATTACCAAAGTATTGAATGGAATGAACCGGTTTACATTAATGGTGTCCGCATTACCCTGCACCCTGCCGGCCATATTATTGGCTCATCTCAAATAAGGGTGGAGCATGGTGGTGAAGTGTGGGTGGTAAGTGGCGATTACAAATTAGAAGATGATGGAATCAGCGGTGTATTTGAGCCGGTAAAATGCCACACGTTTATAACGGAATCAACTTTTGGCCTGCCCATTTATCACTGGAAAAAACAAGCAGAAATTTTTAGCGGCATACAGGAATGGGTATTGAAGAACAAAGCAAACGGCAAAGCTTCTGTTTTAATTGCTTACAGTTTGGGCAAAGCACAACGCCTACTTCCCTGCCTGGCTGCCATCACAGACAAAATATTAGTGCATGGTGCCGTGTACAATATGCACATGGCCCTCACAGAAGCCGGCGTACTATTGCCGCCTGTGGAGCGGGTAACGCCAGATACACCCAAAGAAGATTTGAAAGCAGCGGTGGTCATAGCGCCATCAAGTGCAGAAGGCTCCAGTTGGTTGCGCAAATTTAATCCATACGCTATTGGCATTTGCAGTGGATGGATGCAGGTAAGAGGAAACTCAAGACGCAAAAATGCAGATGGTGGTTTTGCCTTAAGTGATCATGCAGACTGGACGGGATTGCTTACTGCCATCAAAGCAACAGAAGCGGAAAAGGTATTTGTAACACATGGTTTTCAACATGCATTTAGCCGGTACTTAAATGAACTTGGCATAGAAGCAGCAGAAGTAAAAACGGAATATGGAAATGATGAAGAAGAACCGCCACCAACAGTGGAAGGCGAACCGGTAGATACCATCGAAGTATAAAAAAATGGAAGCACTTTTTCTTTATGAATAAAATTGAAAATAATGAAGAGGCCCTTTCTTCTCCAACTGCAAATGGAGGAATGCGGGCTTTTGCTGACCTCGTTTTCAAATTGGGATCTACCACCAAAACGAATGAAAAGTTGGCGGCATTGGTTCATTATTTTTCATCTGCAGATAGTAAAGATAAAGTTTGGGTGATTGCTTTATTCAGCGGCCGGCGGCCAAAGCGGGCTGTCAATTCTACTAAGTTAGCAGCCTATTGCATAGAGGTAGTTTCCCTTCCGTTTTGGTTGTTTGAAGAAAGCTATCATACAGTAGGAGATCTGGCGGAAACCATTTCCTTATTACTTCCAGAATATGTAAATGATACAATGGAAGAAAGAGCGGAGCCGCTCCATTATTACATTGAACATTTAAAAAAAATAGAAAAAGAAAGCGAAGAGGTGCGCAAAGCTTTTATAATAGAAGCCTGGAGAGAAATGACCCGAAGCGAACGTTTTGTTTTTAATAAATTAATAACGGGTGCTTTTCGTATTGGAGTTTCTCAAAGCCTGATGGTCAATGCGCTGGCTAAGACAGCCTCCGTTTCTCCATCAATTATAGCCCACCGAATAAGTGGAGCCTGGGATCCATCTACCATCACCTTTGAAGAATTATTGAGTGAAGAAGCACATGCAACCGACTTCTCAAAACCGTATCCCTTTTACCTGGCTTATGCCATTGAAAATGAGGTAAGCGACCTGGGCCTACCGGAAGAATGGCAGGCGGAATGGAAGTGGGATGGCATTCGGGGGCAAATTATAAAACGAGGTGGAGAGCTGTTTGTATGGAGCCGCGGTGAGGAATTAATGACTGAAAAATTTCCGGAGTACAACAACCTTCTGGCAGTATTACCGGATGGCATTGTGCTGGATGGCGAGATCATTCCAAGTGTAGATGGAAAGCCGCTTCCTTTTGCATTATTGCAAACAAGAATAGGGCGAAAAAATGTAACGAAGAAACAATTGCAGGAAGCACCCATTGCTTTTTTTGCTTATGATCTTTTAGAATATGGTGGAGAAGATTGGCGGTCAAAACCAATGGAAGAACGAAGAGCAAAACTGGAGGAATTGGTTGCTTCCTTTAATCAACCTAATCTCTTACTTTCTCCAGTTATTACTTATTCAACCTGGGAGCAATTGGCGGCCTTACGGGCTACCTCACGCGAGATGGGAGCTGAAGGAATAATGTTGAAGAAAAAAAATGCGGTATACCAGGTAGGCCGGAAGCGGGGCGATTGGTGGAAATGGAAAATTGATCCATTAGTGATTGATGCCGTAATGATTTATGCACAAAAAGGGGCCGGCCGGCGAAGCAATTTATATACTGACTACACATTTGCAGTAAAAGACGGCGATAGATTAGTTTCCTTCACTAAAGCTTATTCCGGATTAACAGATAAAGAATTTGCGCAGGTAGATAACTTTGTAAAAAGAAATTCAATTGAAAAATTTGGACCTGTACGTACCGTAAAACCAGAACTTGTTTTTGAATTAGCCTTTGAAGGAATTGCAGCATCTAACCGGCACAAATCAGGAGTAGCCCTACGTTTCCCACGCATTAGCCGTTGGCGGCAAGATAAAAAAGCCGATGAAATAAATACCCTGGAAGACCTTAAAAAGATGCTGGAGCTTTATGGGAAATAAAGGCATTCATATCGTTTAATTTTTTGCTTTTACCAGCATCAAAAATCACCTACTTTGCTAATCCATGAATAGTTCCATTGGCCAAAAAGTAATTACAAAATGGCTTTCTTCCAAAGGCTATAAACCCTTCCCATTTCAACAGGAAACCTGGCAACATATCATCAATGGAGAAAGTGGTTTGGTAAATGCTCCTACCGGTACCGGCAAAACATTTTCAGTATTCTTAGGATCTTTAATTCAATTCATCAACGATCATCCAAAAAATTATGATACAAAAGCAAAGAGCGGATTACAATTGCTTTGGATCATGCCTTTGCGTGCTTTGGCAAAAGACATTGGGCGGGCAATGGAAGAAGTGATAAGTGAACTAGGCATGCAGTGGAAAGTAGGTATCCGCAATGGAGATACTACCATCAGCGACCGGCAAAAACAAAAACGTCAAATGCCGGAAGTGCTGATCATTACACCAGAAAGTTTGCATCTTTTATTAGCGCAAAAGGGCTATGCGGATGTATTTAAAACCCTCAAAATAATTGCAGCCGATGAATGGCATGAACTCATGGCAAGCAAGCGGGGTGTGCAGGTAGAACTGGCGCTCAGCCGCATTGTAGGTGTACGGACACAAACTGAAAAAACAGAAGTTAAGGAAGTAGATAAAAAGAAAAGAAGTAAAGTAAACCACACTAAAACAAATAATAGTTTATCCATTTGGGGCATCAGTGCTACTATCGGTAATCTGGTGCAGGCTATGGATGTTTTACTGGCGCCATTGCAATTAATAACTAGAAATAGCAAAGGCATTATTGTTCGGGCCAACATTCAAAAGCACATAGAAGTCTTTTCCATATTGCCGGATGAAATTGAAAAATACCCATGGGCAGGCCATTTAGGAATTTCGTTAGCACATAAAATATTACCCATAATAGAAGGCAGCAAAACGACACTCATATTTATAAACACAAGAGGCATGAGTGAACGGTGGTACCAGACTTTATTACACATTGCTCCTGAACTTTCCGGCGTCATTGCCTTGCACCATGGATCCATAGAGGGTGAGCTGCGTACCTGGGTAGAAGATGCGCTGCATGAAGGAAAATTAAAAGCTGTTGTATGTACGGCCAGCCTAGATTTAGGAGTTGATTTCAGACCGGTAGAAACGGTGATACAAGTAGGATCACCCAAAGGAGTTGCTCGTTTTTTGCAACGGGCGGGCCGCAGCGGACACCGGCCGGATGAAGTAAGCCGCATTTATTTTTTACCCACGCACTCACTGGAATTAGTAGAAGGTGCTGCCTTAAAATCCGCCGTGGCCGACACTTCTATTGAAAGTCGTGAGCCGATGATGCTTTGCTATGATGTACTGATTCAATACCTCTGTACCATTGCCATATCAGATGGTTTTAAGCCGGATGAAATTTTTAAAGAAGTAAAGGCCACCTTTTGCTTTGCAGAGATTACAGAAAATGAATGGCGGGAAGTGCTGCATTTCATCACGGCAGGAGGCACTGCCTTGCAACAATATGATGAGTATAAAAAAGTAGAGGTAGAGGAAGGTATTTATAAAATAAAAAATCGCCGGATGGCCATGCGACACCGCATGCATATTGGTACCATAGTCAGCGACGCTATGGTGAAAGTAAAATTTATGACAGGCGGGTACATCGGTGTCATTGAAGAATATTTTGTTTCCCGGTTAGAACCGGGAGATGCCTTTACGCTGGCAGGAAAAACACTGGAACTGGTGATGATAAAAGACATGACTGTGCTGGTGCGAAAATCAACTGCGAAAAAAGCAGCAGTACCAGCCTGGCTGGGAGGCCGGTTGCCGCTTTCGCAAAGCCTGGGAAAGGTGTTGCGTGAAAAACTAAACGAGGCCGTAGAACAGATTGTATATGGTGCCGTGTCTGATGATGTGGAGCTTCAAGCCTTGCAACCTTTATTTGCCTTGCAGCAAGAACTGTCTCATATTCCCCGATCGAATGAATTGCTGGTAGAGCAAATAGAAACCCGTGATGGCTTTCATTTATTTGTTTATCCTTTTGAAGGAAGATTGGTGCATGAGGCCATGGCAGCGGTTTTAGGGTACAGGCTTAGCAAAATTGTGCCTATTACATTTTCAATTGCTATGAATGATTATGGTTTTGAATTATTAAGTGATCAGCCCATTCCGCTGGATGATAGCAACAGCTATTCCTTATTCAGCCCCGATAATTTGATGGAAGATATTCAGCGCAGTGTGAATGCTACTGAAATGGCCAAACGAAAATTTCGGGACATTGCCGTTATCGGAGGATTGATTTTTCAAGGGTACCCCGGTGAATATAAAAAAGCAAGGCACCTGCAATCATCCGCTGGATTATTATTCAATGTATTTGCAGAATACGATCCCGATAATGTACTGTTGCGGCAAGCTTTTCAAGAAGTATTTGATCAGCAAATGGAAGAAGTACGGCTACGGGAAATGCTGGCGCGAATACAATTATCTAAAATTGTAGTTACGTATCCTAAGCGGTTAACACCATTTTGCTTTCCAATAAAAGTAGATAGCATGCGTGAAAATTTGACTTCCGAAAAATTAGAAGACCGTGTGCGGCGGATGCAGGAACAATTAAATAAATAAGGCATTCATACTGATTAAAAAATATTTTTTTCTCTAAAAAAAAGAGAACCGCCGTGACAGCAACCTATTGCTTTAAGTAAATTTTACAGTTAGTAAAAGTTTGTGCGCAATGACCGCCATTATCTTTGCACCGCTCTATGCAAGCCCCCATCGCACATAAAATTTTTGATCAGACCTTTTGGCTTTCTGCCCATCGTTGTCTTTTTTGGGAAGAAGAAAAAGCGCTGATTTTATCGGACCTCCACCTGGGCAAAACAGGCCATTTCAGAAAAGCAGGAATTGCCGTGCCTCCTTCTGTTTTAAAAGAAGACCTGCAGCGTTTAGTAGATTTATTTCATTACTTCAAACCGACACAGGTAATTGCCGTAGGCGATCTTTTTCACTCCAAAGAAAATTTAGAATTGGAACTTTTTAAACGATGGAGAAGCAACTTTGAAGGCCTTACGTTTAAGCTGGTAAAAGGCAACCATGATATATTAAAAAAGGAATGGTACCAGTCAGCGGCAATAGAAGTCATTGACCATACATTGACTATAGGGCGTTTTTCATTTACCCATGATCAGTGCGATGCAGCAGCCGATACATTTTCATTTTGTGGCCACCTTCATCCGGGTGTGGTATTGAATGGCTTGGGCAAACAAAGCCTTCGTTTTCCTTGTTTCTATTTTGCTCCCGATCATTGCATTTTGCCGGCTTTCGGAAAGTTTACCGGCCTGGCAACCGTTCATCCAACAAAAAATGATTCTGTGTACGCTATTGTAGAAAATGCGTTGATCCCTTTAAAAAAATAATGCGGGAATTACACATTGCTTTTCATCCAATATATGCACACCCGCTGCCGGAAGCACACCGCTTTCCCATGCTTAAATATGAATTGATTCCCGGGCAATTGCTTTACGAAGGAAGTATTAAAGAAAGCAA
>JBDSBL010000218.1:0-8155 GCA_039921625.1 Chitinophagaceae bacterium | reverse complement strand
AAGCATGGGTAGGTGGTATTGATTTTAAAACATACAAGTTTGACCACGCCAATTTAAATACGAAGCGGCAGGTAGGCTCGGCTATTAAACCCTTGCTTTATGCCCAGGCTATGGAAGAAAGAGGCTTTACTGCAGAAACACCCGTGCAGGATGTACAACAAAACTTTGGTGGAGATAAGTTAGTACCTGCTACCGGAGCTACATGTACCGGCCGCACGGTAAGTATGGCGTCTGCGCTTGCGTGGTCGCGAAACTGCGCCACGGCATACATCATGAAGCAGGTGGGTCCCGCTCAATTTTCAAACTTTCTCGAACGTATTAATATTCCTACAAAGGTGGAGCCATACCCTTCCATTGCCTTAGGTGCCTGCGACCTATCTCTATATGAAATGTTATGGGGGTATTCCATTTTTGCAGGTCATGGTTTTTCTACCAAGCCTTACTTTATCACTCGCATTGAAGACCGTAATGGAAATGTGATCAAACGCTTTGATTTTAATGCAAACCGCAAAGAAGCCATCAGTGAAGTGACTGCTTACAATATGACTCAATTGATGGAGGGACCAGTAACCGTAGGCACTGCCGCTGGTTTAAAAGACCGATTGGGTGCCGCAGCCATGGGAGGCAAAACAGGAACTACTAATGATAATGCGGACGCCTGGTTTATGGGTTATGTACCGCAGTTAATGGCCGGAACCTGGATCGGTTGTGATGATCGTTTCATTCGAATAGAAAGCAATTACCTTGGTATGGGTGGCCAGGCAGCACGACCAATTTGGGAGGCCTTTTTTAAAAAAGTATATGCAGACAAATCCCTGGGTATTGACAAAAGCGCTGTTTTCACCAAACCGGCTGATCTCCAAAATGAAGCAGCCAATGCCGACATTATGAAGATTATTGTAGATGAAAGTCCGTTGGGGGCAGAAGGTGTAAACCAGCGCAACAAAGCCGATGATTATGGTTTGGATAATTCTTTTGACAGCATAGGAGGAGAGTCTGAAAAGCCGGTTGATGAAAACAAGCCTTTAAAAGAAAAGGAAAAAGCTATTTTGAAAAAAGAAACAAAGGATACCTCAACGGCAAAAAAACCAACAAAGATTGGTGAAGCTCCTGCTCCTGAAGAAAAGAAAAAAGGAGGCTTCCTAAAGCGAATATTTGGAAACGACAAAAAAGGAAGCCAAAAGGAAAACAATTACTAATTACGGATAAACTTTTTTACATTAAAAATCACCTTACTCAAATAAGGTGATTTTTTATTATGGTATAAATCAATTTTTGGACGTTATTCTTAATAACTACATGGTAATAATTATTACTATTATGCCAACCTGAGTAAAACCTTTCTGCAATATGAATAGAAAATAGGATGGTGCAGTTAATCTTACTAAACTTACTGATCAATTAATTTGAGCATAAAATCTCTATATCCTCTAATTAGTTACATAAAAAAAACGCCTTTAAAAGGCGTTTTTTTTTATTATTTGATTTTGGTTTGTTTGGCAACTGAGGGTTCCCACAGCTGATGGTCATGCTTATTTCTTTTTACCAATGATACCGGCTATGCCCAGGTTATAAAAGAAATGGTAACTGTTAGTTTCAGTGGTGATAGGTATGCGGTATTGAGCATTTAAAAAGATAGCTGCTTCATCAAACAGATTAACTTTTAACCCGGCACCTAATGGCATAATAGCTCCATAATAATTCTCGAAACGACTTGCCCCTACACCTGCAGAAACATAGGGGGTAAACAGGTATTGGTCAGATAGCAATTTAAATTGAACTGAAGCATCAGCTTCGGTTAAGAAGCCTGTGCTAGATGGTGCATTCTGCCTTGGATCATCTACAAAAGAACCAGATAATGTTCCGGCAAAATCAATATTGTCTTGTAAGCCTCTAAAATAAGTAACGGCAAGGCCCGGCGACATTTGATTTATTTTTGATAATTGTTTGTTATCAATTACGGATGCTAAAGAACGGCTTCGGATCCGTTGAGCAGTAGTATAGTCATTCAAAACAAAAGAGATTCCAAGTGCCTGTTGCCTCACGTATTTCCCTTTTTGCATACTCATTCCATCCTGAGCATTGGCACCAAACGTTGAAAGAATAATAATTAAAAATGCAAAGTGAAATTTATTCATAAACAGCTTGTTAGGTTAATATTAAAGGAAACAAAAATAATAGGTAAGTAGTAAATTTCTGAAAAAATTTATTAGGGGTATTTAATTGGATGTTTTAATCTTTCTTACCCCCAATACTTCCACCTTTACTTCTTCCAAACCCTTACCAACATACCCCAATTTTATAGCACTTCCTTTGTTAAGATCCACGATCCTTTTCATGCGCGGATGCAACCGGTCGTTTACCCGCACAATCACCGTTCTGTTGTTCTTTAAATTAGTTACTCGTATCCAGGTACCTAATGGCAGCACATTGCAGGCAGCTGATGGTACAGAATGATTATAAATATCTCCATTAGCCGTTTGTCTTCCGTTAAACTTATCGGCATAAAATGAGGCGATCCCGTAATAAATTTTAGGTTTTGAAAGGGTTGAAATCTCGTCACCCGACGCCTCAAATTTATTGACATCTTTACTTTGCGCCATCACAATTTGGGCATTGTAAAAAATAATTATTAAAAATAGATACCAAATATTTTTGGAAGAAATAGAAGCAAATCGGGCTTTTCTAATCATAGACAGTGCTTTACACAATACAAAATACAATGTTTCTCATTAAGCTCTGCTTTAGAAACCCATTATTTAGATCATTGTTTTAGGTCATTTTGCACCCTTATTAAAAAGATAATGCCATAAAAAGTTAAGGGCCATCCTTTAGCAAATAATTATAATCATCCTATCTGCTAGAAATAGGTGGGAATTCTTCTTTCTATTGACATTAAATCCACTAAGGCAATAGCAGTAACCGCTTCAAGTACCGGTGGTACTCTTAAGGCGATGCATAGGTCATGTCTGCCTTTAATGGAAAACTTTTCAACGTTTCCCGTTTCCCAATTCAAGGATTCCTGCTCTTTAGGGGTGGAAGAGGTAGGCTTTACCGCTATTCTAAAAACGAGTTCATTACCGTTGGTGATGCCGCCCACTACCCCGCCGGCATGATTTGTTTTGGTCTCCCCTTTGCTGTTTTCTATCGCATCGTTATGTTGCGAACCAAACATTTGAGCCGCAGTAAACCCGGTACCAAATTCAATTCCTCTTACGGCCGGAATAGCAAAAACAAGGTGGCTGATCACCGATTCTACCGAATCAAAAAATGGTTCTCCCAAACCTATGGGCAAACCCGTGGCCCTGCACTCCACAATGCCTCCTATTGAATCTTTTGCTTCAATGGCTTTTGCTAACCCTTTTTCCACTGTTGGTTCACCGCCTGCCTGAATGATGGATGCTTCAATGGTTATGTTCTTCAGTAATTTTTTTGCCACTACTCCTGCGGCTACCATTCCCACTGTCAACCGGCCGCTGAAATGACCTCCACCCCTGTAATCTTCATTGCCCCCATACTTTTTAGAAGCCACAAAATCAGCATGGCCTGGTCTCGGGATGTCTCTTTGTTTATCGTAATCAGACGATCGTGTATTTTTATTTTCAAAAAGTATTGTCAGAGGAGCACCTGTTGTTTTGTGGTTAAATAAGCCGCTGATAAATATGGGCTTGTCTTCCTCCTGTCGCGGGGTCGTTCCCTTTTGGGTGCCTCCTTTTCTACGCTCAATATCTATTATAAAATCATCTTCACTGAGTGGCATCCCCGCCGGGCAACCATCAATGGAGATACCAACTGATGGCCCATGAGATTCGCCAAAAATATGTACCCGAAAAATGCGGCCAAATGAATTCATAAGATTAGTTTCCGGTTAATAAAATTTGAGCACCTAGCTGTTGCAGGTGTTGATAAAAATGAGGATATGATTTATTAATGGCGTCACTTTCTGCTATCATTATTTGTTCTGTACCTCCGAGCGCCGCTACGGCACAAGCCATGGCAATGCGGTGGTCGTGCCGCGAATGGACTTCTCCTCCTTTTAAAGAAATTGCTCCTTCAATTATCATTAAATCATCCTGAAGAGTTATAGTCACACCCATTTTTTCAAATTCATCCTGCAAGGTAAGTGCACGATTACTTTCTTTGTGAGCAAGCCGGTGCACTCCTTCAATGATTGTAGTACCGGTGCAATAACTTGCCAAAGCCACCAATGGAGGAAAAAGATCGGGGCAATGCGTGGCATTAAAATGAAAGGCTTTCAACGTACTTTTTTGAATAACTATTTCGTTTTCCCTTACCGACATTTTAGCTTCTGCATTAGATAGTGCTTCCAAAATTGCTTTATCTGCCTGCGTGGAACAGAGATCCAATCCTTTTACTTTCAGTTCTCCATTTATAGCTCCCGCTACCAATAAAAAGGCGGCTCCGCTCCAATCGCCTTCTACAGTATAATTCACCGTTTCTTTTCTTTCCGGACGATCTTCTTCACCAAAATAAAACGATTTATAATCATGGTTCACAGGAACTTTTAACCCAAATTGTTTCAACATATGCAGGGTAAGGTCAACGTAAGGTTTGCTGTTCAGGTCTGTCACGAAAATCGTTACTCCCGTAGCGTGGGCAGCGGAATAAGCAAACAATAATCCGGTTAAAAACTGAGAAGAAAGAGATCCATCAATGGTAATATTCCTGGGTGTCAGAGGCCCTTTTATGGATAAGGGCAAATACCCTTTTTGAGAAGTGATAGAAACGGAAAGTTGAGGGAATACGGTATCAAAAAAATGTAAGGGACGTTTGATCAAACTTCCTGAGCCATCCACCGTAATGGGTTGGCTAGCCAAGGCAGCAATGGAGGTAAACATTCGAACCGACAATCCACTTTCACCGCAATTAATATTGCCCGATACCGGATTTATTCCATTGCTGTCAATCACCATTTTATTGTCCTCAAACTGAACAGTAGCACCCAACTGTTTTATAATATTTACAGCAGCTTTATCATCATCCGAATTTCCGCAGTTGGTAATTACTGACCTACCCTTTCTTATCAAAGCAGCCGCACAAGCCCGCTGCATGGCACTCTTAGACACTGAGGCAAGTACCTCACCTTTAATAAAAGATGGTATTATGGTGGCATTCATTAAAGTTGTTTATACAATTGTTCTAATGGAATTTTCTTTATAACGGCCTTACCAATTTTCTCCAGTAATATAAAATTGATACTGTCTCCTTCTCTTTTTTTATCTGCCAGCAACATTTCAACAACCTTCTTTTTATTATAATCTGCCTCAGTAGGCAACCCATATTTTTGGATGAGTGTTATCAGCTTCGGTGCTTGCTTGAAACCCAACATTTTTTGAGAAAGGTTGGCTGCAAAGGCCATTCCTATGGACACGGCTTCTCCATGCATAAGGTTGTATTGATTTTCTAAAGCATGCCCTAAAGTATGACCGAAGTTTAATAGTTTTCGTTCCCCTTTTTCAAACTCGTCCCCTTGTACTACTTTGGTTTTTAGCAATGCATTTCGCTTAATTAATTGCTTAAAAGCCTCCTTGTTTTTTTGATAATCTTTTAAAGAATTTTCTTTTAATTCTTTACTCATTACCTCATCTTTAATAGCTGCATGTTTTATAATTTCAGCAAAGCCATTGCGCCATTGCTGATCAGGAAGCGTTTTTAAAAGTGCAGTATCAAACAATAAAAAATGAGGTTGTTTGATGGTACCTACCATGTTTTTATACATCCCTACATCAATGCCATTTTTACCTCCAATGGAAGCATCTACCATGGCCAGTACAGTAGTAGGTACAAACCCAAAAGAAATACCCCGTAAAAAAATGGACGCTACATATCCAGTAATATCTGTAACTACACCACCACCTACTCCAATTAATAAGGTGTCCCTGTCTGCATTCAATTCTATTAGTTGTGATATAATTGAGTCCACCGTTGCTTGCACCTTGTAGGCTTCTCCAGCTTTCAGCACAATGGTTTTCCAACTTTTAAATCGTTTATGATGGGCTGCAAAAACGTTTTCATCAGTGATTATAATTGCCGGTTGCTTTTGAACTATTTTTTTTAAATCAACAAAGGCAGCATCAAAATAATAGTTGACTGACTGGTGATTGAAAGAATATTTTTGAACCGGCATCAGCTGTTAAATACTTTGTTTTGATGATTGATACTTTCCATGTGCACCGCATCCAGGTATTTTGTAATGAAGTCTTTGCTTAGTTTATATTTTTCTGCTTTTTTAAACGCTCGGTCTAAAATAAGGTTCCATCTTTTTGTTTGCAGGATGGTGATATTATTATCTTTTTTATACTGCCCAATGTTTTCAGCAATCTTCATTCGCTCACCCAAAAGGTGCATGAGTTCATCATCAAGGTGATTGATTTGCTGCCGCAATTTTTCTAATGCAGCATGCAATTCTTCAGAAGGTATTTCTTCTTTGCGCCACACGATCGTATCAAGCATCACTGCCAGCTGCTCCGGAGTTATTTGTTGTTTGGCATCGCTCCAGGCATTGTCCGGATCTATGTGCGTTTCAATCATCAAGCCGTCAAAATCAAGGTCTATCGCTTGCTGCGACACATCCAACAAAATATCCCTACGGCCACAAATATGCGATGGATCGTTGATCATGATCATGTCCGGATTGCGGCGTTTCATTTCAATTGCCAGGTGCCACATTGGAGCATTCCGATACTCTGTATTGCCGTAGGAAGAAAAGCCCCGATGGATCAAACCAATATTTTTTATACCTGCTTTTGCTACCCTCTCAACTGCGCCAATCCAAAGTTCAAGATCGGGATTGATTGGATTTTTTATTAATACCGGCACATCCACACCGCGCAGGGCATCCGCAACTTCCTGTATGCTAAATGGGTTCACAGTAGTGCGTGCTCCAATCCACAATACATCTACATCAAAATGCAAGGCATCATTTACCTGCTTTGCGGTGGCTACTTCCACGGCTATAGGAAGCCCGGTTTCTGCTTTTGCTTTTTGCAACCACGGTAAGCCTTTGGTACCAATACCTTCAAAGTTTCCCGGGCGTGTGCGTGGCTTCCAAATGCCAGCCCGCAACATATCTACTTTACCGGTTTTGGCTATGCGCCGCGCTGTTTCCATCACCTGTTCTTCCGTTTCGGCGCTGCATGGGCCAGAGATGATGAGCGGCCGCTTTGCCCACGCCTTTTGTGTTTTTTCTTTGTGTGTGTTTTCCATTATTTGTGTCATAAAATTAGATTTTTATATGGTGAGCTTTGTGATTCTGTTTAAAGGCGTCACTCACTTGTACTAACTACTTTTAGTGAGCTTTTAATAATTCATCAATAATTGGTTTTGCTTTATCATATGCAAATTCACCCTTGTAGCCACCAACCCATGCAGTCTTTATTTTGCCTTCTTTATCTATAATAAACGTTGAAGGGTGTACACATATTCCAATCAAATCTTCAAAAAGCTGAGCATCAGGAATGATAATAAAATCGAACTTATATTTTGGGAAAAAATTTTTTTTCAATTGTTTTTTACTTTCATGTGTCACACCCAAAAACAAGACGTCCTTTCCAGCATATTCTTCAACAAGCCTGTTAAGAGCGGGCATTTCAGCTATGCAAGGAGGACATGATGTAAACCATGAATTAATAACCACCACTTTCCCTCTAAGCATTTCACTATTTATTTCTCTGCCGCCAATGCTTTTGATTATAAATGGTGGTATTTCTTTGCCTGTGACGCACTCTCTCCATTCTCTATTTAACGCTACGTACTTTTTTTGGCCTGTCGAATCAATCGTTCCCCCATTCATCAGGCTTTTTATTGCTTCTTTCTCCATTCTCCCGCAATCTTTGAGTGCGTTCTGTGCTGGGGCCGTTTGTATTAAAACAAAAAGAAATAATGAAAGAAAAACTATGTGCATATCATCTATTTATTTAATTATCCTTTTGATCTTATTTGCGTTTTCAATCAACTCTTGCAGGTATCCATAATTTTCCTTTTCAAGGGAAGCTTTGAATTTGCGCAACTGACTGATATGTTCATTCAATACATCCAAAATGTTTTCCCGGTTTTGCATTAAAATGGGAACCCACATGCTCGGGTTGCTTTTTGCCAGGCGTACCGTACTTTCAAAGCCACCACTCGCCAATTC
>JBDSBL010000217.1:0-7129 GCA_039921625.1 Chitinophagaceae bacterium | reverse complement strand
CGTTAAAAATTGCCGACCCCTACACTCAAAAAATTTTAGACCCGTATAATAATAATGATCAAAATATTTCGGCAGCTACCTACCCCAATTTAAAGCCTTACCCAGCAGGCAAAACAACCGGCATCGTCAGCCTTTTACAAACGAAAGAACCTGCTTATATCTGGACCAATAATTCATTCAACCGACCAGATAAAAGAGGCCTTGTTATTTATGAATTACTAGTGCGGGATTTTGTAGCCACGCATGATTGGAAGACCGTAAAAGACTCTCTTAATTACCTTAAAAATTTGGGCATCAATGCTATTGAAGTAATGCCATTTAATGAATTTGAAGGCAACAACAGCTGGGGATATAATCCTGATTTTTATTTTGCTCCGGATAAATATTACGGCCCTAAAAATACACTCAAAGAATTTATAGATGCCTGCCATAGCAAAGGGATAGCGGTGATCATGGATATTGCATTGAACCATCAGTTTGGACTTTCACCCATGGTGCAATTGTACTTTGATGCATTGAAAGGGCAGCCGGCGGCCAACAATCCATGGTTCAACCAAACGCCAACGCATCCCTTTAATGTAGGCTATGATATGAACCACGAAAGTTTGGACACCCGGTACTTCACCAGCCGGGTAGTAGAGCATTGGCTTACTGAATATAAAATAGATGGTTTCCGGTTTGATCTTTCCAAAGGATTCACGCAGGTAAATTCTGGAAATGATGTATCGGCCTGGAGCAATTATGACGCATCCCGCGTGGCTATCTGGAAACGGTATTATGACACTGTGCAATCAAAAGCTCCGGGTGCTTATGTGATATTGGAACACTTTGCGGCAAACACAGAAGAAAAAGAATTATCAGATTATGGAATGATGCTTTGGGGTAATGCAAATTACAGTTACAACGAAGCATCCATGGGTTTTGTACCTACATCTGATTTTAGCTATGGATTAGCCACTACCCGGGGGTGGACCAAACCGCACCTCGTAACTTATATGGAAAGCCACGATGAAGAACGACTCATGTTTAAGAATGAGGCCTACGGCAATTCTTCAGGCACATACAATATAAAAGACACAACGACGGCATTAAAACGTATCGGCCTGGACGCCGCCTTTTTCCTGACTTTACCCGGACCTAAAATGATCTGGCAGTTTGGAGAGTTGGGATATGATTATTCAATTAATTATTGCGAGAACGGAACCATCAGTCCTGACTGTAGGTTATCACCCAAACCAATAAGATGGGACTACCTGCAGCAGCAGCGCAGAAAAGATTTGTACCAAACAGTTAGCTCGCTCATTAAGCTTCGTTTTCATCCCTGGTACAAAGAGGCTTTTATGAGTAACCGGGTAGACCAAAGTTTGAGTGGTGCTTTTAAATGGATCAAACTAACAACCGATACATCCAATCTTTTGGTTGTCGGTAATTTTGATGTAACTCCTTCCACAGGTACCATTACTTTTCAAAACGGTGGTACCTGGTACGACTACCTGGCCAACACTCCTTACACGGCTACCGGCAGCCCGCAAACCATTTCCCTACAACCCGGAGAATACCATGTGTACGTTAACCGCAATGTAGGCAATGCTACTACTACACCGGTTACCAATATTCCATGGAATGATAATCTATTGGAGGCCCGACTATTTCCCAACCCGGTGCAAGATGAGGTGACGGTGGAAATGAATGTACCTAAAAGTGGAACCGTACAGATAATAGTAGTTAATAGTATAGGGCAAAGTGCCGGTAAGATATATTCAAATTTTCTTACCAAAGGAAAGCATCTGTTGCCTTTTCATATAGCTGACTTTGGCGGCAAGCCCGGTACTTATTATTTACAAATCAAGACAAAGGAAGGCAGTAAAACCATACCCATTTTGATACAATGAAAAATATTAAAAACGAAGGGATATTGAAAACGGCCGCTATTGAAAAAAATATCCACCGTGATTTTTTCAACATCGCTGTGTCGGTGGATTGTGTCATTTTCAGTTATGATGAAAAGAAGTTTAAAGTGCTGCTGATAAAATCTGATCTGGAAGAATTTGAAGGCATGTGGTCGCTATTGGGTGATTTGGTAAAACCAGGCGAAGACCTGGAAAAAGCTCCGTACCGCGTGTTGGAAGACCGGACCGGATTGAAAGACGTCTTTTTAGATCAGGTGCAAACATTTGGAAGCATCAACCGGCATCCTTCCGGCAGAGTGATCTCTACCGCCTACTATGCTTTGGTAAACATTAAAAACCATCGCCTGCAACTAATGCAAAATGAACTGCACTGGCACCCGGTAAATGAGATTCAAGAACTTGCGTTTGACCACAAATTAATATTAGATACCTGCATCAACAGGCTGCGGGAAACCGTGCTGGAGCATCCGGTAGTTTTTAATCTGTTACCAGAAAAATTTTCGTTGCGGGAGCTGCAGGATCTGTACAAAGCCGTGCTGGATATTGAATTGGACAGACGGAATTTTAGAAAAAGAATAAGCCTGAAAAATTGGTTGGTAGACTTGGAAGAAATGGAAGAGGATGTGCCACACCGGCCCGGCAAATTGTATAAGCTGAAGCAAAAGCTAAAAATTGAAACCCGTTAATTACAAAAATTAAGAGGTGCATTTGTTTTATAAAAAGGCAAGGGAACCGGCTTTAAATGAAACAAGAAAAGATCCGCATTTATGTTACAAAAAATAGTTATCCATTTTACCGAAATTTTTTAAATACTTCAATATTTGGACTTACATTGTGTGCCAAATACACATTAGGTTCTCAAAGCCTTTACTTATTTTTTAACGATTAGATTGTCTGCTTATGAATTTCAGAAAATTTTGGAGTGTAGTATCTATTACTACATTTCTCTTCCTATCATTTATTGCATCGGCGCAGGAAAAAGTAGTCACCGGCCGAGTAACAGACCCGGCTGGTACCGGTCTTTCAGGAGTTTCCGTTACGGTCAAAAACAGCTCGCAAGGAACATCTACCGGCAGTGATGGCCGCTTTTCATTATCAGTACCTACCAGTGCTACCACTTTGGTATTCAGTTCGGTTGGGTTTGCTACCCGTGAGGTTTCTATAGTAGGGCAAACTAATGTAGCCGTGACTATGCAAACCGAAGCCGGAAGCTTAAACGAAGTAGTAGTAATAGGATATGGCACGGCCCGCAAAAAAGACCTGACGGGATCAGTGACGGCTATCTCCGCTAAAGATTTTGTAAAAGGCCAGATCACCTCACCGGAGCAATTGATTGCCGGCAAAGTAGCCGGTGTGCAGATCACTTCCAATGGAGGTGCACCCGGTGCCGGAAGCACTATCCGTATCCGTGGAGGAGCTTCGCTGAATGCAAGCAACGATCCACTGATTGTAGTGGATGGAGTGCCTTTGGATAATGGTGGCATATCCGGATCTCCCAATGCACTTTCTCTTATCAACCCAAATGATATTGAAACATTCAACATTTTAAAAGATGCATCGGCCTCTGCTATCTACGGCTCACGGGCATCTAATGGCGTCATCATTATTACTACCAAAAAAGGCCGCAGCGGAAAACCACGTATTAATTTTAATACACAGGTATCTGTAGCTAACCCAATTAATAAGGTAGATGTATTGAGTGCGGATGAATTTAGAACGTATGTAAATCAAAATGGAACGGCACAACAAAAAGCATTGCTTGGCAGTGCCAATACGGATTGGCAGAATGAAATTTATCAAAAAGCAATTGGCACGGATAATAACTTAAGTATTAGTGGAGCCTTAAATAAATTGCCGTACCGTGTGTCTTTAGGTTATTTAAACCAAAGAGGCATTTTACGCACCGGCAGTTTGCAAAGAGGTTCTTTGGGCATCAACCTGAGTCCGAAATTTTTTACCGATCATTTAAAAGTAGATATCAACTTAAAAGGTTCTACCAGTGCCAGCCGCTTTGCCAATGAAGGAGCCATTGGTTCTGCAGTTGCCTTTGATCCTACGCAACCGGTATATTCTAAAAGCAACCGCTTTGGTGGTTACAATGAATGGTTGGATCCTAACTCAAATGGGTTACGGGCTTTGGCCTCACGCAATCCGGTTGGTTTGCTGGAGCAAAGAGACGATCGCAGCAATGTAGAGCGCAGCATTGGCAACGTAGTGTTTGATTATAAATTTCATTTTTTACCGGAGCTGCGGGCAAACCTTAACCTGGGTTATGACGTAAGTAAAGGGGAAGGAACGATTGTGGTAAATGACAGTGCTTCCTTTAATTACAAGCGTTTTAAAGACCGTAATGGGGTAGAACATGGCGGCATAAATAATCAATACAAGCAGGAAAAGAAAAACACGATCATGGAATTTTACCTGGGCTATGCAAAAGATATAAAAGCCATTCGCAGCCGGGTAGATGCTATTGCGGGCTATGCTTACCAGGATTTTTTGACCACCAATTATGGATTTCCAGACAGAACTTATAATGACACCATTGTAAGCAAACCTAATTTTCCATTTGATAAGCCGCAGTCCACGCTTATTTCTTTTTATGGAAGATTGAATTATAGCCTGATGGAAAAATATTTATTGACTGCTACGGTGCGCCGTGATGGTTCGTCCCGGTTTAATAAAGATAACCGCTGGGGTATTTTCCCATCTTTTGCACTGGCCTGGAGAATAAAAGACGAATCGTTTTTGAGGAGCAGCCGTACTTTCTCTGATCTTAAATTGCGCCTGGGTTATGGCGTTACCGGACAGCAGGAAGGCATTGGCTTGTATGACTATATTTCTTACTACAGCTTGAGCAACAATCAGGCACAGTACCAAATTGGCGATACCTATTACAACCTGTACCGCCCTGGTGGCTATTATGCCAATCGCAAATGGGAACAAACTGCTACCTCTAACCTTGGGTTGGATTACGGATTGTTTGGCGGTCGCATCAATGGTAGTGTGGAAGTGTATTACAAAAAAACTACAGACCTGCTGAATGAAATTCCACAATCTGCCGGTACTAATTTTTCCAACAAAATAGTAGCCAACGTAGGCAGCATGGACAACAAAGGAATAGAGTTTAATATCAATGCGGATGTAATAAGAAGAAGTGACCTGACATGGAATATAAACTTCAATGCAACGTATAATAAAAATCAAATTACCAAACTTACCATCTCAGAAGATCCCAAGTATCCCGGCAACCGGTATTTTGGAATAGGTGGCACCGGCCGAAATATTTTTATTAACTCTGTAGGGTATGGTCGTGGTGCTTTCTATGTGTTTCAGCAGGTTTATGATAAATCAGGCAAGCCAATCGACGGTTTGTTTGAAGACCGCAACCGCGATGGAGTAATCAATGATAAAGATCTTTATCAATATAAAAATGCAGACCCGAGAATGTACCTGGGCTATTCTACCAATGTAAATTATAAAAAATGGAATGGCGGTTTGGTAATGCGGGCTAACCTGGATAATTATATGTACAACCAAGTGAATTCTGGGTTGGGTACGCGTAGTGCAGTGTTTGGTACGGGCTATTTAAACAATGCTTATTCTGACTTGTTGAATTCCGGCATTAGCGGTACTAAAACAGATTTTTATTTCTCTGATTATTATGTGCAAAATGCATCATTCCTGAAAATGGACAACATTAACCTTGGATATGATTTTGGAAAAGTATTGCAAAACAGGGCGAACCTCAGGATCACTGCCAACGTGCAAAATGTATTTACCATCACTAAATACAAAGGTCTTGATCCGGAGATTGGAAGTGGTGTAGACAATAGTTTTTACCCACGCCCCCGCACCTTTGTGCTTGGCGCAAATCTTGACTTTTAATACAATTGCTAACGAATTATAAATACTGTATGAATAAAAATATTTTAAAAACAGGGATACTGGCTTTACTTGTTTCCGGGCTGTTTTCGTGTACCAAAAAGTTAGACCGACTGCCCACTAACGATATCACTTCGGAAGTGGTATACAGCACACCTGCCGGTTATAAGCAGGCATTTGCCAAAGTGTATGGAGCTTATGCCCTCACCGGAAATGCAGGCCCCGCGGGCAACGGAGATGTGCAAGGTATAGATGAAGGAACTTCTGATTTTTTACGCCTCTTTTGGTGGGCTCAGGAAATATCAACTGATGAAGCC
This sequence comes from Chitinophagaceae bacterium, assembly GCA_039921625.1. GTDB lineage: Bacteria > Bacteroidota > Bacteroidia > Chitinophagales > Chitinophagaceae > Flavisolibacter. The sequence goes on along the minus strand of JBDSBL010000217.1, from coordinate 1,020 downwards.
GTAGTGCAGGCAGGTTGGGGTGATCCGGGTATTCACTTTTTTCACAACATGACCTGGTCACCAAACAATGAGATACTGACAGGATTGTACTACCGTTCTTTTTATCAAATAACGCTGGCCAATGATTTTATACGGCAGGCCTCGGCAGACAAACTTAGTAGCCGCGGCATTAGCGGGGCAAGTGCCGATAGCATCAAAACGTACAGCACAGAAGCTCGTTTTTTAAGAGCTTATCAATACTGGGTGCTAATGGATCTTTTTGGCAATCCTCCTTTCGTTACAGAAAATGATGCTCTTGGATCCACCTTGCCAAAACAAATTTCGCGTGCAGATTTATTCAAGTACATAGAAACCGAATTAAAAGAAATAGAAGGCAGCTTGGCAGCACCACGTACCAATGAATACGGCAGGGCTGATAAAGCCGCTGCCTGGGCCTTGCTCGCCCGCATGTATCTGAATGCAGAAGTGTACACCGGCACGGCGCGAAATAGTGATGCCATTGTGTATGCTAAAAAAGTAATTGATGCAGGTTATTCATTGATACCAGATTATCGCAACTTAATGCTGGCAGATAATAATTTAAACAAAAGTGAATTTATATTGACCATCAATTACGATGGTAGAAGAACCCAAAGTTATGGGGGCACTACCTTTCTTACCCATGCTCCTGTAGGTGGCAGTATGAAAGCAAGTGATTATGGAATAGGCGGAGGATGGGCCGGTATTCGTACCACTAAAAATCTTCCTCTTTTGTTTCCTGATGTTTCGGGATTAAAAGATAAGCGGGCTCAATTTTACACCTCAGGGCAAAGCATTGAATTAAGTGGAGAACCTGCTCCAAAGTTCGAAGATGGATATGCTGTAACCAAATACCGAAACGTAACCCGTACGGGTGCGCAAGGGTCAAGCGGCGATTTTTCAGATATTGATTTCCCTATTTTTCGCCTGGCAGAGATGTACTTGATTTATGCAGAAGCTGTAAAGCGTGGTGGCACCGGGGGTGACCTCGCCACTGCTACT
>JBDSBL010000216.1:0-19854 GCA_039921625.1 Chitinophagaceae bacterium | reverse complement strand
GTGTCCCTTTCATAAGCTAAAGTTTGGTGGTAAAAAGTTGCTCTACTAAGATAAACATTTAGCATCAGTATCTCTTTCGCTATTTAGTGATGCTCCAAGTGCATTGGTGTTTAGGATCGACCTTAATTTTGCAATTATTTTGTTGGAGGTCAATAGCATCGCAGCACACAAAAATTAAACTGCATCTATTGCAAGAAGCAATTTATAAAATGCATCAAATAAGATTTTCAATTGAGAAATTTCGGGCAAATCGTTTTCAATTAAAAGTTCCAGAGACTGGTCCGTTTTTAAGTTTTCATTTTTATTATGAATAATCTTTAGAGAAAATTCATTGAGTGTCATTAGTGCAGCTCTTATCTTTTCATTTGAAAAAATAATTTTGATCTTTTCGGCATCGTTGGTTTTGATAATTACTTTTTTGTCAAATGCTTCAAAGCCCGTTTCAATGTCCTGCATGCCAAACAGTTTGCCTGCTTCATCCAGCAATCCTTCTTTATGTAGGGATAAATGCAGATCAGTAGGGTGCAACAACCTGGAAGATAATCGGGTAGAAGAATAACCACCTTCAAAACCACCACCCGGGTCATTTTCTATGGATATAATTACTTCTCTCCCTTCCTGCTGAAGCGTGGCGGAATAACTTAATGGATATCCCATTGCTTGCAGATCAGCAGCAAATTGTTGCCAGGTGTTGTTTATATCAGGCCCGCTAAACATTATAGTATCCATAGTTGTATTTTCTTTTTTTAAATGATTCAATTATTGTTCCTCATCATCCTATTTCCTTTTTGGCAATGCATTTGCCACCTATAAAGTAGTGTTATCAACAAAAAAATAAATAATTATGAAACAATTATTAATGGGCCTGATCCTTATTCTCTTGGTAGGTTCGGCCTCAGCACAAACAAAAGCTAAGAAACCAAGTAAAACAAAAACAAAGCACACCACGACTAAAACGGTAAAGAAAGGGACCACAAATCAAAAGCAAGCGGTAACTGCGAAGCCCGATGCTCCACTTGACCCACGTAAAATTTATCATTGGAAAGATGGGCAGCGGTCCACACCATCTGGTCATGTGGCTACTAGCGTGAATGGCGATAATGCAGCTATTAAAAAAGATACTGCAACTAAAAAACAGGTAGTAAAACACGATCAGTAAGGTCACTGCTTTTTAAAATAATTATTATGATTGCTTACTTGATAGTTTAATCATTACTAATATATCTCGCCTATTTTTGAAGATACATGCCTACAGAAAAGAAACAAGAATTTTGGCTACGTGGTTCGCTTCCAGGTATTATTCCACCGTTGCAGCCGGTAGCGCATGCCTTATTACAAGCTGGTGAAGAAATTAGCAATGAAATGTATTTATTCCCCGAAGCGCTTCTTTGGGAAATGCCGGCTGGCGTGGCTTCTGTAGGTTTTCACTTGCTTCACATTGCTGGAGTGGTGGATAGATTAGCTACATATGCTAAAGGCCAACCCTTATCAGATATTCAATTGAATTATTTAAAAAATGAAGGAATTAATGCGGGACAAACTTCTAATGATCTTCTTCAAAATCTTACCAATCGTTTAGATATTTTCGTGAAAGAATTGCACTCAATTTCAAAAGAGGAAATTTTTGAATTGCGGGGAGTAGGGAAGGCGCAGTTACCGTCCACCATGTTCGGGCTATTGGTGCACGCTGCGGAACATACCATGCGCCACACAGGGCAATTATTGGTTACCGCACGAATTTTAAAAGCCGGTAACGAATAAATTCGCTTTTGAGTTTAAGCATAATTTACAAAAACGAACCTTGAAAGCAGCTTCCATTAGTGAGATTAAAAAAGAATTAAAAGAAAAATCAGTTCCCGAATTAATGGAACTATGTCTTCGGCTTGCCCGCTATAAAAAAGAAAATAAAGAGCTGCTTACCTACTTACTTTTTGAAGGAGATGATCTGGACCATTATATAAAAAATGCAAAAGAAGAAATTAGGGATTTGTTTGGTGAAATCACTACCACCAACTTATATTTTGTAAAAAAAAGCTTGCGTAAAATAGTGCGCATCACCAATAAATACATCCGCTATACCGGTTCAAAAACAGCACAGGTAGAACTGCAGCTATACTTCTGCCAATTAATAAAAGAATCTTCCATAGCTATTAAAAAAAGTGCTGCATTAAAAAAGTTGTACGAAGGACAAATTAAAAAAATTGAAGAAGGAATTAATACCCTTCACGAAGACCTTCAATATGAATACAACCGGCAATTAGAAGCCTTAAAATAAAAAACACCCTACATGGAATAAGGTGTTTTAATAATTATATTTTTTTATAATTAATGACCAAAAATATCATTCAGTAAGCCGGCAAGGTGTACGCCACCTTTTAGTAGCTGTTCATTAAGTGTATTTACATGATAAAAATTGTATTCATAACCCAACTTTGGATTTGAATCTTTTAGTTCATTGTGCAAGACTTCACTTATTTGATACGAATCAAAAAGCCATATAGAAATTGGTTGGCTTTGCCATTGCTTTTTTTGATCTGGTGTTACAAAATTGATAGCGGTTGCATATTCTGTATAGCTTAATTGCTGGTATTCTATTAATTGCTCATCCCACAAGCGGTGCAGGTTTGATGGTTGATTAAACCAATTTAGTTTTACGGTATTGCCTCCTGCAGTAGCCGTACGGCCTACATGCATTGGTTGGTGTACATCGCCAACAATATGAACCAACAACCTTAGGTACATTTGTTTTTTATCAGGCGATAAGTTTTTATTTTTTAATTCAGCAGCCAGGAAATTAATTTTGGTGTAGGCATCTACGGCTGTATCAGTTGCCAAAATTCCCAACATTTTATTAAAGCTTATGTTCTCATCGAAATCAATAAAATGCCAGTTATACAAATATTTAAAAGACGTATCTGATTTTATAAAATCGGCCCAGGTACTAGACATCGCCAGGGTTTCATTTCCTAATATTTTTTGGATTTCTTTTTTTGTTTTTTGAGATAAATAACTTTCTGCTATTTGACCTACTATACGATGGCCCATCATGCCCCAGGCCATCGATTGAAGTGGAAGATAAAAGCATAAACCAATAAGAAATAAATTTTTCCAAATAGAACTGCGCATAACTTTTTAAATAAGGTATTGAGTAATGTGCGTAAATGTAAAGTTTATCTATTTCATTTGGAAGGAACCGCAGATGGTTTAACTTCTTATATCCGGTAGTAAAAATTGAGCCTATCGATTTTCCTCGTAGATATGGGCAGGCACTGCTTTTTTAATCTTTTCTATTTCATTAATCTCTAAAGGTGGTGCAGACATCGTACCTACTATTTCTACTAATTGCTCCATAGTACGGATACCAACTACCGCAGCAGTAATAGCCGGTTGTTGCAATACAAACTGTAGTGCAGTTTGCGTAGGTGTTCGTTCAAGAGTGCTTACTGCTGATACGGCAGTGGCCGCATCTTTTACGGTACTTGCATCAAAGTTTAAATATGACTTCGGTTCTTTGTTTATTAGAAGGCCTTGGGCCAGGCTTCCTCTTGCCAATACTCCAATGTTTTTTTCTTGCAACAGGTGCAAAACACTTACTTCCGGCCTTCTATCCAGCACGCTATATTGAAGCATTACACTCGCCATGTTAGATCGGTTTATCCACTCCTTTATCACATTGGGCCGGATAGAGGATAGGCCATAATAACGAATTTTACCTTGCTGTTTCAGCCATTCAAACGCTTCTATTGTTTCGTTAAATGGATCTTGCATAGTGCCACCGTGCAATTGGTAGAGATCAATATAATCCGTACCGAGGCGCCGCAGACTTGCTTCTACACCTGCAATGATATGTTCCTTTGAAGGATTCCAGTCCCAACCGTTGCCGTCTTTTTTCCATTGATTGCCCACTTTGGTAGCAATAATTAAATCCTTTCTTTTTTCTTTTATTGCTTTGCCTAACAGGCGTTCATTTTCTCCCTTATCATACAGATCTGCTGTATCAAAAAAAGTAATACCAAGGGCTATTGCTTTACTAATTATTTGAATGCTGGCATCTTGGGTAGGTAAAGACATGCAACCAAAGCCTATTTTACTAATGCGCAAAGAAGTAGCGCCAAGAACCTCGTATTTCATATTTAGGTAGCTATTAAAAATGCTTAAAAAATAACTTGTTTAACTTTATTAGGTGCACCGTATGGTGCAATGAAATTCTTGAAAACAATTTTAAAATTTATGGAAGATAAACAATACGACCCCGCAGGAAATAATGAAAAAGCACCTGAAAAAGGAATGGCCGCTGTGAATACCTTTAATGAGGGTGAATCTGATACAACAGGGGAAACCGATTTTAAAAAAAAGAAGGAAGAAAATGTTCCCACAGAAATTTCGCCAATAGAAAAAAGTAAAGAAGCGTAAAATTATTCTTAGTATAAATAAATAGTGGTATAAAAACACTCATTTGAATTTCTATTTAAATGCAAAAACCCACCTGATGGTGGGTTTTGATTATAGTATTTAAAATCTTAACCTTCTTCCGCATAACTGCTTACCGGCTCACAGGTGCAAATAAGGTTGCGGTCACCATGAGTATTATTTACGCGGGCTACAAAAGGCCAAAATTTATTTCCTTTTATATAGCTTAATGGGAAGGCAGCTACCTCACGACTGTAAGGTTTTTGCCAATTATCGCTACAAACTATATACTGAGTATGAGGTGCGTTCTTTAAGGGATTATCCTTCTTATCCATGGCGCCTTCCTCTATCATAGCAATCTCACGACGGATGCTTAAAAGCGCATCACAAAAACGATCCAGTTCTTCCTTAGCTTCACTTTCTGTTGGCTCAATCATAATGGTTCCGGGAACCGGAAAACTCATAGTGGGAGCATGAAAGCCATAATCCATCAACCGCTTCGCTACATCTTCTACTTCTATATCTGCACTCTTTTTGAATGGCCGCAGATCAACAATAAATTCATGGGCACAAGTGCCAAAATGATTGGTGTATAAAATTTGAAATTCGTCTTTCAACCGGGCCAGCATATAGTTGGCGTTTAAGATGGCATATTCTGTGGCCGCCTTCACACCTTCTGTCCCCAACATCCTGATGTAAGCATAGGATATAAGAAGTATGGATGCGGAACCATAAGGAGCAGCGGATACAGCTCCTTCACCTTGCTTATTATCCTGATTTTTGTTTTCTACATGGCCTGGTAAAAAGGGAGCAAGGTGTTTTTTTACGCAAATAGGTCCCATGCCCGGACCACCGCCACCATGTGGGATTGCAAAGGTTTTATGCAGGTTCAAATGGCAAACATCAGCTCCGATCAAACCGGGTGCGGTAAGTCCCACTTGTGCATTCATATTTGCTCCGTCCATATATACCTGTCCGCCATGGTTGTGTACTATTTCTGTAATTTCTTTTACTGTTTCTTCGTACACACCGTAGGTGCTTGGGTAGGTGATCATAATGCCAGCAAGGTTGTCTGCATGTTGGGCCGCTTTCTCCTTTAAATCCGCCACATCAATATATCCGTTCTCCAATGCTTTTACCACTACTACTTTCATTCCACACATTACCGCAGAGGCAGGGTTGGTACCATGGGCAGAGATGGGGATGAGCATTACTTTCCGGTGTCCTTCATTATTGCTTTCATGAAAAGCTTTGATGGTTAATAGTCCTGCATATTCTCCCTGCGCTCCACTATTGGGCTGCAAACTGCAGGCATCAAAAGCAGTTATTTCGCACAGGAACTTACTCAATTCACCAACCATAAATTCATAACCCTTTGTCTGCTCTTTGGGAGCAAACGGATGCATTTTACTCCAGTGTGCCCAACTTAGTGGCATCATCTCAGAAGCGGCATTCAATTTCATGGTGCAGCTACCAAGTGGTATCATGCTATGGGTTAACGAAATGTCGCGGTTTTGCAAAAGCGTTATGTACCGCATCATTTGCGTTTCGCTACGATGTGTATTGAAAACCGGGTGGGTTAAAAATTCAGAAGTACGGGTGAGGCTGGTAGGTATCTGATCAAGTATGTCATCCTCAGAAATAGAAAAACTTGAAACGTTATTTTCATTTTCCCTATCCACTAATAATAAAATATCGAGCAGATCAGAATAAGTGGTTGTTTCATCAAGAGATATACCCACTAAATCATTACCAAAATAGCGAAAATTGATAGCAGCTTTTTCTGCCTTCTCTTTTAAAACCGATACATCATTACATTTAAAAACAACTGTATCAAAAAAGCTTTCAGTAATTACTTCATAGCCTTCTTCTGCTAATTCATCAGCAAGTGTTCTTGCCATTACAGTGATGCGTTTGGCAATGGTACGCAAGCCATCTGCTCCATGAAATACAGCGTACATCGCCGCCATATTAGCCAGTAATGCTTGTGCAGTACAAATGTTGGAGGTTGCTTTTTCACGCTTAATGTGTTGTTCTCTTGTTTGCAACGCCATGCGCAAAGCACGGTTGCCCTGTGCATCTACACTGATGCCAATAATGCGCCCCGGTATGTTTCGTTTAAAATCATCTTTAGCAGCAAAAAAGGCAGCATGAGGCCCGCCAAAACCAAGCTGAACTCCAAAACGTTGTGCCGATCCGCAAGCAACATCAGCCCCTAATTCTCCTGGAGGAGTTAAAAGGGTCAAGGCGAGCAAATCCGTAGCCATAGCTACATAGCCGCCAATGCCGTGGACTTTGTTTATGAACTCACGGTAATTTTCTACTGAGCCTTTATCATTTGGATATTGCACAAGAGCCCCAAAAAAAGTATCATCCAAATGAGCCGTTTTGTAATCGCCAAAAACGATTTCAATACCTACGGGATGAGCTCTTGTAATGATTACATCTTTTGTTTGTGGGAAAATTTCATTGTCAACAAAAAAATGGGGCCGCGTAATGTTTTCTGCCTTGTTCAATAAATTAAAAAACATGGTCATTGCTTCTGCCGCTGCAGTTCCTTCATCAAGCAACGAAGCATTGGCCAGGGGCAAACCGGTAAGGTCGCTTACCATTGTTTGAAAATTCAATAAGCTTTCCAATCTGCCTTGCGAGATTTCGGCCTGGTATGGAGTGTATTGCGTGTACCATCCCGGGTTTTCAAATACATTTCTTAATATAACCGATGGGGTAATAGTATCGTAATATCCTTGCCCAATATAGCTTTTAGCCACTTTGTTGCGCAGGGAAATATCTTTTATGTGTTGCAGGTACTCCGCCTCACTCATGGGCGGAGGCAGGCGCAAGCTACCTTGCATCCTAATGCCGGCAGGCACTGTTTTGCTTACCAATTCTTCCAGGGAGGGAACTCCAATAGATTGCAACATCTGGGCTGTTTGTTCTTTATCCGGACCAATATGACGACGCTGAAATTCAGTGGATTGTGCTTCAAAAAGACTCATGGAGATGATTTAAGAGCCGCAAAGTTAGGGGGGAATGGCGGCAATGCAAAGGAGTTAACGATTAGTTTAGGAAAGGGTTTAAGGTTGTTTACGTTTTTAAATTTTACCATTCAACAATTTATAATTGCACTATAAAAATGGCTTCAGTTTACCCGGCTGCATTACAAATACGTTTTCCTTTAATGCTTGCCTTAACATTTGTTTTCGGTTCTTTGCCCCATGGCAGCCGGCGAAGTTTCAGAGCAAAAGAAAAGTAAAGAGCAGCAAAAAATTTTTAAGCAATTTTTACAGCGTGCAGATAAAAATAAGGTCTTGAAACAATTGCCCCGCCTGCATGAAGAGGCATTTGAAAAAATTGATTGCCTTCAATGTGCTGCTTGTTGCAAAAATTATTCTCCCCGGTTTAAAACCCCCGATGTAAAGCGGATCAGTAAGCACCTTGGGATGAAAGAGGGTCATTTTATTGAAACCTATTTAGTAGTGGATAATGAAGGTGACTTTGTAGCGAAATCAGCTCCCTGCCCGTTTTTAGGTTCAGATAACTACTGTTCTATATACGAAGTGCGCCCTTCGGATTGTGCCCGTTTCCCTTACACAGATGAGGATGTGCTGATAAAAAGACAGGCGCTTACTTTAAAAAATGCCACTTTTTGCCCTATCACTTTTTATGTCTTAGACCGGCTGACCCACACAGTAAAATAATGGCGTAACTTACTTTGATAAAATTTTTGATATGCCCAGATACGTAATTGAAAGAGAACTGCCGGGAGCAGGAGCCCTTACAGAACTAGACTTGCAAGGGATATCCCAAAAATCATGTAGCGTTATTAATGACCTTGGCCCGTCAATACAATGGGTGGAAAGTTATGTTACGGAAAATAAGATATACTGTGTTTACAATGCTCCCAACAAAGAAATTATATTAGAGCATGCGGCCAAAGGAGGCTTTCCTGCCAATCGGGTGGAAGAAATAAAAAATATGATCAGCCCGGTAACTGCAGAAATTTCCTAACCTATATTTTAGCGGCTAATTCTTCGTAAGCAGCTGTCAATGGCCGCTCTATTCCTTGCCCTGCCCACTCCGTCACACCCGGAATGCTGGTATTCATTATAAATTCTTCCTTTGTTTTTCCGGCTTTTATTTCTTTGGCTGCAAAAATTAAAACTTTAGCCAGGTAGTCCTGAAATTTTTTCAAGTCGTCAACTGTACCTGTTTCTTCACCAGGATTAAGGGCATGGCCGAAAATAAATAGCGTATCCTTTTTGTATTTTTTAATAGTTTTTTCCAGCACTAATATCCAATTTGTTATGTTGGCTCCCGCTGTTCTGTCTACAAACGGATGGCGCTTATTAAACATCAGGTCACCCATGTGCACCACGTTGGCATTTTCTATTAAATAAATTGCATCTCCATTGGTATGTCCCGGTCCGTAATAATCTCCGGTTATTCTTTCTTTTCCAATTTTAATCTTTGTTTGTTTTAAGAACGTTGTATCCGGGAACAATTGCTTGTCCACTGAATTCTGCTTTTCTGCTACCGCTTTTTGGTTGATCAATGAATTTTCCTGCGCTATTACTTTTTCCACCAAACCTTTAAATGCAATATTACCTGCAGTATGATCGCCGTGGTGGTGCGTATTCAATAAATATTGGAAAGGAGTGGCTGTTTGTTTTTTTACTTGTTCAATAAAATGAGCGGCTGAATCCGGGAATTGCGCATCAATAACTACGATGCCTTCGTTTGTAATTACAAAGCCAATGGTGCCACCTTTTTCTGTAAAGATGCCTACGTTGTTGCGTAGCATCCGTATGTTATTTTGAGACACATTGAAAATTTGAGCTAAAAGCGTTTTTTGAAATAGCAAACTTGTGCCTGCGAGGAGAGCAGTATTGCGGATAAAATAACGGCGTTCCATATTGAAGAAATTTTAGGTTGGTAAGAGATGAATTTTACTGCTTGTGGGTTAGGGATCAAATTAAAAGTTATGAAATAAAACCCAAACGAAAATTTTGAAGACAGAGGTGAAATTTTAGTATTCAAACTTACGCAGCCCCGGGGCTCTCCACCATGTGATAAGTACCACCAACATGGTCATACAGCCACCAAAAAGAACGGAAGGAACGGTGCCAAGCATACGGGCAGCAAATCCACTTTCAAATTGTCCCAGTTCATTACTACTATTTATAAACATGGAATTCACGGCACTTACCCGGCCACGCATTTCATCGGGTGTAGTTAATTGAAAAATAGTACCACGGATCAATACACTGATGCCATCAAGCATCCCTGCTATCAATAGTGCCGCAAAGGACATCCAATAGATATTAGAAAATCCAAAAGCAATGATACACAACCCAAAACCAGCCACTGCAAACATCAATAGACTACCTTGCTTTTGCCGGAACGGCACTATAGTAAGCGTGATGATCATAAGTACCGAGCCAATATCTATAGCCGCATTGAGCCATCCAAAACCAATGGGACCCACATTTAAAATTCGGTCTGCAAATTCAGGAATCAAGGCAACAGCACCTCCAAATAAGACCGCAAACAAATCAAGCGAAATGGCTCCCAGCAATACTTTGTGGCCGTACACAAAACGTAGTCCATCCTTTACACTTTCCCATGCTTTTACCTGGATACGTGGTTTTACCACTGGCTTTTTTTCTATGGTGTATACAAAAAATGCAGCTAAAAGTACATAAGCCATTACTACATAAAAAGACCCATGGACCCCAATGCCCGCTATTAAAAAACCAGCCGTAGCATGTCCTAGAATAGATGCAGATAAATAAGTGGTTGAACTGATATTGGCAGCATATTTTAGTGCATCCCTTGGTATCAGTTGCGCAATGATGGCATTGGAAGTAGGCCCGGCAAAGGCCCTAATGACGCCGGAAAAAAAGATGATGATATAAAACGAAAGTTCTCTGCCCGAAACACTCACCCTGTTTTCTATATACGGCATAGTGACTACCAGCAGTGCAACAATGCAAATAGAATAGCAAAGTATTCCTTTTAGCAATAACGTTCTTTTGTCCGACTGATCAATGACATGGCCCGCATATAAGGCAAGGGAAAAAACAGGAATGAACTCGGACAAACCAACAAGGCCAATAGAAAAAGAACTGTGCGTGATCTGAAATAATTTGTAGGCCACTACCGTACTTACCATGCGCAGGGCCATGGTGAGAAATAAGCGGTTGAAAATAAAATTCCTGAATTCTTTGTGTTGTAACGGTGCTAAACTGCCGAACCGGAGCGTTTTTTCCATAGCCTGATAATAGAATGCCTGAAGTAAAAATAATGTATAATCTCAAGCCGCTACGGCAGACTTATATATTGCTGGCCCGGTTCATAATTTTTTTCCAACGCATCAATTACCAATTGCAGGTGTTGCTCATTTCCTAAAAAGTCCGCATTAGAAGAATCTACAAAAATGACATTCACCTTGTGCTGCTTTATATAATGCGTATACGTTTCCTGTATGGTAAATAAATATTCGTCGGGAATATTTTGCTCGTAAGAGCGGTTGCGTTTGCGAATGTTTGCCTGCAATTTGCTGACGGGTGCATGTAGGTAAATTAAAATATCGGGCTGTACTAATTGGTGATGAATAATATCAAACAAACGGCTGTACAATCTGAATTCATCATCAGGCAAATTGACCTTGGCAAACAAAAGGCATTTGGTAAAAAGATAATCCGTGACGGTAATGCTTTGAAACATATCCTTCTGTTGTATCAGTTCTTTTAGCTGCTTGTACCGCTCTGCCATAAAAAAAAGCTCCAAGGGAAAAGCATACTGGCCAGGGTTTTCATAAAATTTTGGCAGAAATGGATTGTCTGCAAACTGCTCTAAAATGAGGCGTGCATTGTAATGCTTGGCAAGCAGGTGCGCCAGGGTAGTTTTGCCGGCGCCAATGTTTCCTTCAATGGTAATAAAATGATGTTTCATTTTGGGAAGCGCAAAGTAAATGAATAAACAATGAAGGAAGCTTTGAAGAATTTAAATTTTATGCACCTCCAGCGGATCTGTACATTCTTCCAATAACTGTAATATACTCTTGTGCAATACCGGGTGAATTTGGGAGCCTCCTATTTGGGCTAAACACTGAAGTGCAAATCTCCGGTTAGCCAGTTCCGGGTGAGGAACTACCAATTCTTCGGTGTTGATTATTTCATTATTAATAAGTAAAATATCAATATCAATAAGCCTTGGACCAAATTTTTTCTCACGTTTTCGTCCCAGGCTTTGCTCGATAGCTAAAAGAGAATGCAATAAGGGGTAGGCCGCAAGGGCGGTAGATAGTTTTAAAGCCTGATTTAAAAATGGGGCCTGATCTTCTATACCCCAGGCAGCCGTTTCGTAGACGGAAGAAGCGGTACGGATGGTACCGCACCGGGCTTCTATTTTAAGTTTGGCCTCGTGAAGCAGTTTTATTCGATCGCCCATGTTTCCGCCAATCAGTAAAAAAGCCTTATTCATACTACTATCTGTAAAAGGCATCAAATATCTTTTATTTTTGACGACTATTAATTTTAACGCACAATGGGAAATTTTTTTAAAATATTTTTTGCTTCTTTATTAGCGCTGATTGTTTTTTTCCTGATCGGCATTTTCATTATTGCCGCGGCCGTCAGTGGCCTCTCATCAAAAGAAAAACCAGACGTGGCCAAACAATCTGTTTTGACGCTTGACCTGGGACAACATTTCATGGAGCAAAAGCAAAAAGGGTTATTGGATGGATTTGCCATAAATAATGAAGGATCTACTCCGGGCCTGTACGATGTGGTGCGGTTGATAACGCATGCAAAAGAAGATAAAAATATTTCCGGCATCTTCATTATTGCCAATGAAAACAGCAATGGTTTTGCCTCAAGCGATGAAATACGGAGGGCCCTGCTTGATTTTAAAACCTCCAAAAAATTCATCATTGCCTATGGCGATATCATTAGCCAGAAGGCTTATGCGGTGGCCAATGTAGCGGATAAAATTTATGCAAATCCCGTAGGCTCTATAGATTGGTCCGGCTTCAGTTCTGAGGTAATGTTTATAAAAGGTGCATTGGATAAGTTAGAGATACAGCCGCAAATATTTTATGCAGGAAAGTTTAAAAGCGCTACCGAACCACTAAGGGTTACTCAAATGACGCCGGAAAATAAATTGCAGACAAGCACCTGGTTAAACAATTTGTACAGTTATTTTTTAACAGGTACTTCTCAATCCCGAAAGATTGATACGGCAACCTTACACCAGTTGGCTAATACAGCGGCTATTCAAAAACCGGAAGATGCCGTTCAGTATAAATTGATTGACGGAGTAAAATATGATGATGAAGTAAAAGACGAAATCAAAAAGCGCCTTGGCCTGGAGAAGTACGATAAATTAAACATGCTCCCCATGGCCTCTTATGCCGATGCGGTGAACATAAGAAAGAGTGGTACTAACCGGATAGGTATCTTGTATGCAGAAGGAAATATTGTAGATGGAGAAGGATCGTCAGACAATATTGGTGGAGATAATTTTCGGAAGATGATCCGGAAAATGAGGTTGGATAAATCGATAAAAGCAATTGTACTGCGCATTAATTCTGGTGGAGGAAGCGCCCTGGCATCAGAAAATATTTGGAGAGAAATTTCATTGGCCAAAGCCGAAAAGCCGGTAGTGGTAAGCTTTGGAGATGTGGCGGCCTCCGGTGGTTATTATATTGGTTGCGGGGCAGACAGCATTTTTGCATTACCCAATACCATCACGGGTTCTATTGGAGTATTTGGGATCATTCCCAACATGCAGGGATTTTTTAATAACAAACTGGGAGTCACTTTTGACGGAGTAAAAACGGCCACCTTTGCCGATGCCGGAGCTTTGTACCGGCCTATGAATGAGGCAGAAAAAAAGATAGTGCAACAAGGGGTAGATCGCATTTATATGCAGTTTAAACAACGGGTAGCACAAGGCCGCAAAAAGGATATTAATTACGTCGATAGCATTGCACAAGGAAGGGTGTGGAGCGGAGAAGATGCATTGCGCATTGGCCTGGTAGATAAAATTGGTAACCTTCAATCCGCGATAGATTGTGCCGCCCGCCTGGCAAAAGTTTCTGATTATGGGCTTCGCGAATACCCGCAGAGCAAAAGCCTGCTGGAAACTTTTTTTAATAAGACGGCAGATGCTCCACAAGCAATGATAAAAAAGCAAGTAGGTGAAAAGAACTTTCTTATCTATCAACAATTAGTAGAGGTGCAGCAACTATGCGGAACGATACAAGCCAGGTTGCCTTATGAATTTAGAATTCATTAAAATACCCGCCTTAGATTTGCCCCATTATTAAGTAAAAAAAAGAGGGAAGAAAATTTTTCCTAACCGTATAAATGCCCGCACAATATAATCAACTCAAGGCCATGCTGGCCATTACCAAAGCAAGTTTAAGGGCCATGCTTCGCAGCCCGTCTTCCGTAATATTCAGCATATTTTTTCCTCTTATTTTTATTCTTGTTTTTGGCTTTATTGGCAGCAGCGGAAAACTTTCTTTGAACATTGCTATTGATAAACGATCAGATACTACCAATGAAGTTTATTATGCTATCAAGCATATAAGTGCATTGAGTGTAAAAGATAAGGATCCAAAATCCTTAATGGAGGATTTAGAGAAGGGCCGTATCACTGCCATTTTAAACATTCAAAAAACAACCGATCCGGCGGCGCCTTATCAACTAAATTTAAAAAGCTCCGAAGCGGCTAATCCGCAAAATTTGCAGGTATTGCAATCGCTTCTAAACTCTGTAATTGAAGGAATCAACAAACAAAAATTTCCTGCTAAGACTACGTATGCCGTGCTAAACAATGATGTGCAAAAAGTGCCGGGTCGGGTGTATCGCACCATTGATTTTATTTTACCGGGGCAGTTAGGATTTTCTTTATTAAGTGCCGGTGTATTTGGGGTAGCTTTTTTATTCTTTAGTCTGCGGCAGCAAGTAGTTTTAAAGCGTTTTTATGCTACACCTATTAAGAGAACCTACATAATTCTTGGTGAAGGTTTGAGCCGCGTTATTTTTCAATTACTGACTGCCGTTATTATAGTGGGTGTCGGTCACTATCTATTTAAATTTACTCTTATCCATGGTTGGGTTACTTTTTTAGAAATACTGGCGTTAAGTTTTTTAGCCTTGTTAGTTTTTATGAGTTTTGGTTTCATCATCAGTGGCCTTGCCCGCAATGAAAGCAGCATACCACCTATTGCCAATATATTTACATTGCCTCAGTTTTTATTGGCAGGTACTTTTTTTTCCATTGATGTTTTTCCTACCTGGCTGCAACCCATCAGCCGATCGTTACCCCTTACTTATTTTAATGATGCTATGCGCAAAATTTCTTTTGAAGGCGCCCATTTAAGTGATTGCCTTTTAGAAATTGGAGTGCTGGTAGCATGGGGATTGTTAGGTTATTTTATTGCTATTAAAGTGTTTCGCTGGGAGTAAAATTTATGCATGTAATCCGGTTAGGCATTATAAGTTTTTTTGTTTTTTTTGGAGTGGTCACCGCTATTTCTTTGTTGGTACCTTCTCACATCCGGCTTTCAAAAGCTATAAATATTGCAGCACCCGGAGATTCTATTTTAGCCATGATAAAAGATACGGCGCAATGGCACGAATGGCATCCCGGTTTTCAACAATTAGGGCTTGAAGCCACATTACAGCAAAATAAATTGTCTTTAAAAAAGGTAGCCATTTCAGATACTTTAGTTTCTTATTCATTGCAGCAACCTTCAAAAAGTAGTGTCATAAATACATGGCAGTTGCATGAGGTTGCACAGGCTGATTCCATTACCCTTCAATGGTTCATGGATTTTAAATTAAAGTGGTATCCGTGGCAAAAGTTTAGTTCCCTTTTCTATGAAAGCACTTATGGAAAACTAATGGAAAAGGGATTGAATAATATTAAAAAAAGAGCTGAAGAAGACTAAAGAATAATTAGCTATTTGTTGCCGGATTATATATAATTTACACAGGCTATCCAATCATCTTATAAATAATTTGTCGTCGGTACTCCGTCCCTCTAAACCCCTTGCTGCAACCAATTTCTTTTTCTAAATAAAACTGCAATATGATTTATTCTAATTCCTCTTTTAGTAAAATTTGGCGAAGCGGGATCCTTCTTGCCATCATTCCATTTGTATCCTTAGCAGTGCTCGCGCAGGTACGGATAAATGGTAAGGTGACCGATGCTACAGGAACCGGTTTGCCCGCTATTTCTGTATCGGTTAAAAATACTTCCATCGGCTCTGCCACCGATGGTACCGGTAATTATGAATTATCAGGTACGTTAAAACAGGGCACATACACTATTGAATTTTCAGCTGTTGGTTACAAAACGGCTTCCCAATCTCTTCGCATTAGCGGAGCTAGCAATTATACGCTAAACGCCACTATGAGTGCCGATGCATTGGGATTGGATGAAGTAGTGGTCACTGGAGTTTCGGCCGGCACCACGCGCCGTCAGTTGGGTAGCTACATCAGCACCGTAAAAGCAGAAGACCTTACACGCGGTGCTACCGGCAACGTATTGGCAGCACTTCAAGGCAAAACTGCAGGGGCTCAAATTGTACAAAATAATGGAGATCCTGCAGGAGGTATTTCCGTTAGGTTGCGGGGCATTTCTTCTATTTCTTCCTCCTCCGAGCCGCTCTATATTGTAGATGGCATCATTGTAAATAATGCCACCACCCGGGTTACCAATACGTCTGGAAATTATGATGGTTCCAACTTTATAGGAAACATTGGGCAAAACCGGTTGGTGGATATCAACCCGAATGATATTGAACGAATTGAAATATTAAATGGAGCCGCGGCAGCTGCTATCTATGGATCCAGGGCCAATGCAGGCGTTGTTCAAATCTTTACTAAGCGTGGAAAATCAGGAACGCCGCAGATCAATTTTAGTAAAAGCGTGATGGTAAGTCAACTCAGGAAAAAAGTAGCAACCAATCAGGCACCAATAAAATTTGGGGGTTCACCAGATCTTGTTACGCAGGATATTTTAACCCCCTCATTGACCACCACAAGCCCGGTAACCCGATACGACTATAATGATTATATTTTCAGAACCGGCATTGGCACAGACAATAATCTTTCAGTAAGTGGCGGTACCGATAAAACCAAATTTTACGCATCCGGAGCTTACTTCTACAACCAGGGAATTATAAAACATACCGACTTTCAACGGTTTAGTTTCCGGGCCAATTTAGATCAGGTGCTTTCCAATTGGATCAGCTTTTCTGCCGGCATGAATTATATTAATAGCAGTGCCAATGAAAAGCCTGATGGCAACTCATTCTTTTCACCAATTAATTCCATCAATATCCTTGGCAACTTTCATAATATTTGGGATAGAGATGCATTGGGTAATTTAAAAGCAGTAGGAGAGCGGGGCAGGGTTAATCCGGTGTCTGTAATAGAAGATATAAAACAAAGGGAAGTAACCAACCGGGTATTGGCAAATGCAGGACTAAAGATCACTCCTATTAAAAATTTAAACATCAATTATACTATTGGTATTGATAATTATTCTCAAAACGGTACCACCTTTATTCCTCCTTTTACCTACAATGTAAATCCTGCTTTCTATGGTGGAGGTTTTCCTATTGTAGAATCATTAAATGGATATGCAAGTGCCGCTACCTACAATTTTTTTCAAATCAACAATGAGCTGACGGCAAATTACGTGGCCGACATCACTACTAATCTTTCCTCTGTTACGCAAGTGGGTTATTCCATGCAATATGAGAAAGGCCAATATGTGCTGGCGCAAGGAAGGGGCCTTGCTCCTGTGGTACAAACCGTCAATGGAGCAAGTACCATTTTAGCTCCATCAGATGAACGCAGCGAAGTCTCTATATCCGGAGCTTTTTTGCAACAAAATTTTAAGTTTAGAAATAATTTATTTTTAACCGGTGCCGTTCGTGTGGATGGATCTTCTGTATTTGGTAAAACAGAACGCAACCAGGTGTACACCAAAGCAAGTGCTTCCTATATTATTTCCGAAAACGATTATTGGAAAGCATCCTGGTGGAATTTGTTCAAGATTCGGGCTGCCTATGGAGAGTCAGGAAACCTTACAGGTATTGGCGCGTACTCACGCTTCAATACTTATTCCAGCAATGCATTGTTAGGCAAAACGGCACTCGCATCCAGCCCAACGCTGGCTAATGAAAATGTAAAACCGGAACGCCAAACAGAAATTGAATTTGGTACCGACCTGGGCTTTTTTAATGACCGCATTGGCCTCACTTTTAACTACTATATTAAGGAAGTAAAAGACCTGTTGATCAACCGGGTGATTGCTCCAACTACCGGCTTCTCTGGCTTGCTGGATAATTTTGGTTCTTTGGAAAATAAAGGCTTCGAGATCGTACTGAATGCGGTGCCTTACAAGAACGATAATTTTAGATGGAACCTTACCGGCATCTTCAACCACAACCGGAATAAAGCTGTGCGCATTGGTCAGGCGTTAACCTTGCTTTCCCTGAACGCAGGAGCTCCTGTAGCTATTATTGAAGGACAGCCTATTGGAGTATTTTACGGAACTTTCTTTGCACGTGATGGAGGAGGTAGCCAGGTGAAAACAGCTGCCGGAATTCCGCTAATTGAAAAAGGTATGCAAGATGGAGCCTTGATGTATACTCCGCAACGCGATGCCAATGGATTGCCAACAGGAAGTACATTAAGAAAAATCTTAGGCAATCCAAATCCTGACTATACGGGTAGTTTGGTAAATGAGGTAAGTTATAAAAAGTTCGATTTCAGAGCACAGCTTGATGCCGTGCAAGGGGTAGATGTATGGAATGCAGATTGGCGTACGCGGCAGGGAGTAGGCAATGGAGAAGTGGCGGAGCAGGAAGACCTGGGCAAAATACCACGCGGCTATGTGGCTGGTGTTTATGCTATTGAAGAGTGGAGAATAGATGATGGCTCTTTTGTAAAACTTCGTGAGCTATCATTAGGTTATCACGTAGGTAAAATAAAATGGCTTCGGGATATTGTTATTAGCGCCAGTGGTAGAAATCTTATTTCCTGGGATAACTATAAAGGGTACGACCCAGAAGTAAATTCTGGTGGACAGAGCACGATATTGAGAGGAATTGATTTCGGTTCCGTTCCTATTCCACGCACCTTTAGTTTAAGCATCACTTCTAAATTTTAATGTATCAAATCATTTTATATGAAACATATTTCCTGGAAAATAATATTCAGCACGGCCCTACTGGCAACTGCATTTGCCGGTTGCAAAAAGGAGTATAAAAATCCTAATGCAGCCACCCAGCAAGAAACCCTTCAATCCGACAGGGCAGCTACCGCTGTAGCACTTGGCTTGCAAAGGGTATATACGGCAGGCGCAGCTAGTCCGTTGTATGCATTGATCAATGCCAATGGGTTTGTAACCAACGAACTTATTTTGCGCAATGCCGGTAACATCCCCGAGCTGCAATTGTCGACCGGTGGCAATGCAGTAGATGCCACTAATACCGTGCTGGCAAATGTTTGGACAAAGAGCAACAAAATCATTTATGATGCAAACAATGTCATCAAATTTGCCAACGGCCTTACCGATAAAAATTACAGCAGTGGTCTTATTTCTTTTGCCTCTATTTTCAAAGCATTGTCGATTGGCAATATGGCCATGTTGTGGGAAAAAGTACCTGATACCGTAGGTCAGAATGTACCATTCATTGATCGGATTGATGGATATAAAAAAGCAGTAGCCATTTTGAATAATGCTATTACCGGATACAAAGCCAACCCACCGAGCGCACTGGTAATGAGCCGCCTTACTTCAGAAATAGACATTTTAAATACCCTGTATGCATTGAAAGCAAGGTACTCGCTCTTTGCCGGAGATTATGCAGAGGCATTGGCTGCGGCTAACCTTGTTGACTTAAGCAAAAAATCGTTTTTCAATTTTGAACCGTTGAACCAAAACCCGGTTTACGAATCAGCCACTTCTACCAACAATGTGTATCAACCTATTGATTCCACCATTGGTTTGCCTGCTTCCCTGGCACCTGACATGGCCGATAAACGTATTCCCTTTTATATTGGCATCAACCCGAGCATTGCTCCACGCTACCGCATCAAAGGTTTTTATGCAACCAATATTTCACCCATACCGGTGTACCTGCCCGGAGAAATTATATTAATAAAAGCAGAAGCATTAGCCCGCCAAAACAAATTGCCGGAAGCCTTGATCGAGTTGAATAAAGTAATTACCAAAAAACCTGCTGATGATGCATTTGGTGTAGGGGCCGACTTACCGCCAATTGCAGGCCCATTAACGCAAGCACAATTGCTAACAGAAATTTACCGGCAGCGTAGCATTGAATTGTTTATGTCTGGGTTAAGATTGGAAGACATGCGACGTCTGGGAAGACCCCTTTCCGAACGAAAG
>JBDSBL010000215.1:0-8640 GCA_039921625.1 Chitinophagaceae bacterium | reverse complement strand
CGTAGCCATCAATGATTATAAATAGTTAGTAATAAAAACGAGTTATTTGCAACTGATAAGAATGCCTTCATTCAATTTATATCCTGAAGGAGTAATGAAAATAAACAAACAAAATTCTTACTTAATTGTATTGAAATCATGCCAACAATATTAATAAGCGGTGGTAGTGGAATGATAGGCTCTGCACTAACTAAGGCACTTACCGAAAAAGAGTATAAAGTAATTATTCTAACGAGATCGGATAAAGGTAAAGTTGCCTCTGATCTTATTTCTTATGCCTTGTGGGATGTGGAAAGCGGAACCATAGATGAAGAGGCTATTAAAAAAGCAGATGCTATAATACATTTAGCCGGAGCCAATGTAGCTGATAGTCGCTGGACCGAAAAAAGAAAAAAAGAAATTGTGGATAGCCGCGTAAAAAGTGGAAACCTGTTAGTGAAGTCATTGCAAGAAAT
The DNA here is from genome assembly GCA_039921625.1 of Chitinophagaceae bacterium. Lineage (GTDB taxonomy): Bacteria > Bacteroidota > Bacteroidia > Chitinophagales > Chitinophagaceae > Flavisolibacter. Next base: position 8,185 of record JBDSBL010000215.1, on the reverse strand, counting down.
TAAAAATAATATTAAAACGATAGTAAGTACATCTGCTATTGGCTACTATGGAGGCGACCAACAAAATGCAAAGGGAAAACCATTCGTTGAAAGCGACCCGGCAGAGAATTCTTTTTTAGGACAAACCTGCGTGCAATGGGAGGAAGCTATACAGCCCGCACAGGAGCTAGGAAAAAGGCTGGTGATCTTGCGGCTCGGGATTGTGCTAAGCTCCGAAGGCGGTGCTTATGCCGAATTTAAAAAGCCATTAAACTTTGGAGTAGCTTCCATTCTTGGTTCTGGAAAACAAATAGTCAGTTGGATTCATATTGATGATGTAGTACAATTATTTATAAAAGCTCTTGAAGATGAAAATTGGAAAGGCGTTTATAATGCAGTAGCTCCACAGCCGGTAACCAACCAGGAATTAATAACGAGCATTGCCAAAGCCAAAGGTTCTTTTTTTATCTCCGCACCGGTTCCACAATGGGTATTAAAAACGATGTTGGGAGAAATGAGTATTGAGATATTAAAAAGTGCCACAGTTTCTTCTATAAAATCAGAACAGGAAGGATATACTTATTTGTTTCCCAACATTGGTACGGCTACCTATCAACTAAATAAAAAAGCTTCCGGTTAAGGAAGCAATTTTATTAAAAAGCTTTAGTTTCTTTTGGTGCCGGTGGTGTTTCTTTTTGAGTAAACATTTTAGAATCTACTTTTTTTGGATCACCTTGATATACCCAGGTGATGTTGTTGATATATTGATTGAATACCCGATTCAAATCAGCTACCGTTACCTTTCCCACGTCTTCTTTTACAGTAATTGCTTTGCGCCAATTATTTTTGATCACCTCGTTTCGTACATAAGATGACGCTTGCGCTGCATTCGTTTCCTGGCTATAATACATACCTGTAACAAAGGTGGCCTTATCATTTTTTAATTCATCTTCCGTAAACCCCTTCATCTTAATGGTATCAATCAATGCCCTGGCAGCAGCAATATATTTATTGGGCTCAGTAGTGCTTACATACAAGGCGGCAAAAGGTGATAAACCTTGTGCAAAAAAAGTAGCCGGTGCATACGACAATCCTTTTTTACTACGGATCTCTAAAAAATGTTTATTGTAAAAAATATCCATTGCTAATACAAATGCAGTATAGTCCAAACTGCCTGGCAGTGGCGCACCGGTAATGCCCATAATATAATTCGTGGCATTTTCTTTACTCTGTGCTTTAAAGGAATTGGACGCGGGGTTGTAGGCTTCTTTTTTCGGTGTAAAAGGAGCGCCTTCGGGCACCTTTGAAATAAAGGTTTTTAACTTTTGCTCTAAGGATGAACGGTCAATATCACCAACCACTACGATAAAGATCCGGTTCCGGTTAAAGATGGATTTGTAATAATTTTTTGCTTCCGTTGCCATAATGGAAGTGATAGTACTTACCGTGCCGGCTGGATTTTTTGCAAATGCTTTTCCATTAAAAGCGGTTTGCCGCGCCAGGTTGAATAACGAACCATCCGGATTTGATTCCTCTGCTTTTACATCATTTATTGCATCTTGTTTGATGCGGGCAAATTCTTTTGTATCAAACTTTGGTATCGTCATAGCTGAGACATACAAAGGCCAAACTGTTTCAAAATCTCCCTTGATACAATTCATTCTAATAGTGGCAAAATCAGAGCTGGTACCACCACCTACAAAAGCACTTATTTTATCAAGTTTATTTTTGAAAGAATTTTTATCATCCATTAAGGTGCCGCATTCTGTAAGCGCTTTGATGGCCAACTTCTCAATACCTGCCTTGGCATCACTATAATTTTGTACTCCTCCTTTTATCACTGTTTGAATTTCTATTATATCATTACCGCTTGGTTGCACGATCACTTTTACGCCATTCACGGTCATTTCGTACGCTTTCATTTCCTGCGCTTGTACCGTAAATACGGCCCCAAGTGAGAGCATATAAAAAAATAATTGTTTCATTTCTACACTAGTTTAGTTTTTGAAATAATCAGATGGCTTTAATTGGTCATTCATTTTTTTATTGATGATCATTCCGGCTACAAAAGGCTTTCCGGCAATGTACTTATTGATGTAATTAAGAATATCTCCCTTAGTTACATGAAGCATATTATCCAGGTAATGGGTAAAGTATGTAAGAGAGGTGCTGGCCCACTCGAAGCTCAATTGGCTTGGTAAAGAAGATGGTTTTTCCTCTGCTCTGATCTCGTTTCTTTTCAATACTTCTTTGGCCGTTGCGAGTTGTTCGTCTGAAAAATAATCAGGATTTGTCCATTTCCCAATTTGCGCCATTATGGTCTGGTAACACTCTTTCAATTTTTCTGGGTTTGGCACTACCTCCAATGAAATGGGACCTACATGCCGGCTGGTGGTATAAATAAAATGCACAGAAGACGCAAGACCTTTATCGATCAAGGCTTGTTGCCATTGAGAAGAATTTAAGTTTAAGATTTGAGAAAATACATCTGCAGCTATTGTACTGGCTGAGTCGTGCGTAAAATCAGGACCCTGCCAGCTGATCATCAGTACCGGCGTTTGAGCTATAGAAGATTCTTTTATAAAAAATTGGGATGCTGCTAAGGGTTTAAATTCGGGGATCGGATATTTCTGAAACGGATCAAAATCGCTCGGCTTCCAATCACCAAAAATTCTTTTAGCCATGGCAAATGCAGTAAGATGATCTACATCGCCGGCTATGGTAAGTAGTGAATTATTGGGCAAATAATATTTGTCTTTTATGATCATCATTTTTTCCGGCGTGGCGGTATTAATTATATCATGATCTCCTATTGGATTTTTACGGCTTATGAGGTCGCCCCACAATCCTTTTTGCGATTCATACCACAGTGTAAAATTGGGATCACTTTCTGCCCGCTGAAACTCTCCGTCCACTACCGGCCGTTCTTTCTGCATGTCTTCTGTTCTATAAATAGGAAACCGGATAGCCGCGTTCATAAAGCGAAGACCCGCATCAAGGCTGTCTTTATCAAACGTAAAATAGTAATTCACTCTTTCTACATCGGTGGTTCCATTCCAGATGGCCCCAAGCTCCTGGGTGCGTTTTAAAAACTTTTCCTGGTCCGGATAATCTTTATTGGCTTTAAAAAACATATGCTCAAAAAGGTGGGACAATCCACTGTACTCAGGCCCTTCCGTGTACGCACCATTTTTTACAGCAATCTCAATAGTGGCAAGGGGCACTTTGCTATTTTCAATTACTACTACTTCAAGGCCATTGTCTAATTTTTGCCAATAATAATTTTTAGGAAGTTGCGGTTGCGAAATTGCTGCGAAGGACAAGCAACCGGACAGCAAACAAAGCAGAACTTTTTGCATACAGTTTATTTTGGTAATGAGCGTTTCTTTAAGGTAACTTATTTTATAGAAAGCTATCCGTTAAATGGATAATCGGCGTGATTAAAATGATACACGTTGGTAAAATCACCGATCACTGCTTTGTTGTTTTTAAAACGTAATCGATGCAATTTTAAAGCAACAATGTCAGCTGGCTGCACCCGCCGATGCATGGGGTGCATGGTACCACCGGTAACCCCTGCAGGCTTTAATGGATCGTATTGAAATTGAGGCTCGACCAGTGTGCCTCTTGGATACATGATACCCGGTATTCCTTTGCCTCTGAGGTCTGTATTTTGTGGATGATCCAACCCGAGTGTGTGGCCATACTCATGGGCGGCTGTAGTAGAACCGGCATACAAATTTTCTACTTTAAAATAACCGCTGTTGCTCCCAAGACCATCTACAAAAGATATGTTGCCAAGAACTTCTTCTTCTATGCGGAAGTAATTATTTCGCGGGTCGTCATTTTCATACACTGCTATTTCAGAAATATCTTTTTGCATCGAGGCAGTTATTATAAACCGAACATGGTAACGATCATTTTTCAATGGAACCTGTACCTGTGGCTCATTCCACATCCTTTCTATTTCTTCTCTTATCCGTTGCGTTATTGTTTCATCGGCTCCACCACCATAGGTTATTATGTTAGAATAAATAAAAAGCTCTTTGCTGGCTTCAATAATTTCCACTTCTCCCATTAGTCAAATTTGAGGGAAAAATATTTGATGGCTGCAGTGTATTCCAAAAGAAAAAAAGCAGTAGCATTTTAATTATTTAAAGAAAATATGGTAGTTGCCAACTAAGAACAACAAAATTTTAAAACCAATAAAAAAGGGCGCCGTAACAAAAATCCGGCGCCCTAAAAGTTATTGAGGTAAAATAATAAACGAGATTAATTCCGTACCGGCTTTCCGCCTTTCAGCACACTTTGTATTCGCTCCAGCGTTTTCTTTTCACCGCAAAGCGAAAGGAAAGCTTCCCGCTCCAGATCCAGTAAATATTGTTCCGATACGAGGGTCTGTTCGCTCAAGTCTCCGCCGCACATCACATAGGCCAATTTCCTGGCTACCGTTGCATCGTGGTCCGTAGCATAGCCTGCTCTCCACATACCATTGACTCCGGCATAGAGCGCACCCAATGCAGATTGCCCCAATACCTTTATATCCTTTTTGGGCACCGGTTGTACATACCCACTTTCATAAAACTCTATCACCGAACGCCTGGCTTCGGCAATGCGCCGCGAAGGATTCATTACTACTTCATCCAACCCCTTTCGATACACACCAATTTCAAAACCTTCCATAGCGGACGTACTCACTTTGGCAGTGGCAATAGTTAAGAATCTATTTTTTAAAGTAATGGTTTCGGGTTCATCTTCATGCATATCAGCAGCTGCCCGTAATACAAATTCTTTGGTACCGCCGCCGCCAGGTATCAGGCCTACTCCCAGCTCCACAAGACCAGTATATGTTTCTGCCGCTGCACATACTTTATCGCTGTGCAAGCTCATTTCGCAGGCTCCGCCTAATGCCAACCCATGTGGCGCCACCACTACAGGAATGGATGAATACCGCACCCGCATCATCGCATTTTGAAAAGCCCTGATGGCAAAATCCAACTCGTCAAACTCCTGCTCTATAGCAAACATAAAGATCATCCCTACATTGGCTCCGGCACTAAAGTTGGCTCCTTCATTGGCCACCACCAACCCTTTATAATTTTTTTCTGCCAGTTCTATTGCTTTATTAATTCCTGCCAATACATCTCCGCCAATGGTTCCCATTTTTGTATTCCATTGAATGCCCAACACATCTTCCCCAATATCGTATACCTGGCAACTACTGTTTTTCCAAACTTCTTTGTTATTTTTTAGTATGATGAATTCATCTGCTCCCGGAATTTCTTTGTACGCTTTTGCACCAGGATCGTACGAAAAACGTTTTCCATTTTCAACTTTATAAAATGTGAGATTTCTTGCAGCTATCATCTCTTCTACCCAAGGAGCTACTGAAAACCCAGCTTCTTTCATTTCGCTTACTGTCTTCTCTACACCTAGTGCATCCCAACTTTCAAAGGCCCCAATCTCCCAGCCAAAACCGGCCATCATGGCATCATCAATGCGGTACACTTCATCGCTGATCTCAGGTATCCGGTGAGAGATATAGGAGAACAATCCGTAATGGAATTGGCGCAAAAATTCACCTGCTCTATCTTTGCCTCCTATCAGCATTTTTAGTCTGGTTTTCAGATCATCTACAGAGCGGGCAGCGTCTACGGAAGCAAAGCGTGGCTTTTGTCTTGGCTCATATTCCAAAGTTTTTAGGTTAAGGGTTAGTATTTCTTTTTCACCTGTTGTTCCTTTTATTTTTTTAAAAAATCCTTGCCCTGTTTTATCACCCAGCCAATTCTTTTCTACTATCGTATGTAACCACGTTGGAATTTGAAAACTATCCTTGGCTTCATCACCGGGGCAATTATCAAATACACCTTTAGCCACTTTTACCAAAGTATCAATACCTACTACATCTGCCGTGCGGAAGGTGGCACTTTTAGGCCGCCCTATCAGCGGACCAGTGAGCGCATCTATCTCGTCAATTGTTAGTCCCAATTTATCAGCTAATCTGAATATGGCCATGATGCCATACACTCCTATTCTGTTGGCAATGAATGCCGGAGTATCTTTTGCCAACACAGTCGTTTTTCCTAAAAAAAGATCACCATAATGCATCAGGAAATCCACTACGGAGGGATCTGTATCCGGTGTTGGAATAATTTCTAAAAGCCGGAGGTAACGTGGAGGATTGAAAAAGTGTGTGCCACAAAAATGTTTTTTGAAATCATCTGATCTTCCTTCACTTAATAAATGGATGGGAATACCGGAAGTGTTGGAGGTGATTAATGTTCCCGGCTTGCGAAAGCTTTCTACTTTTTCAAAAAGAGCTTTCTTAATATCAAGACGCTCTACTACCACTTCTATCACCCAATCGCAAGAGGAAATATCTTTAAGATCATCATCAAAATTGCCGGTGCTTACCTTTTTCACTACATCCTTGGTGTATGCGGGTGAAGGGTTGCTTTTGAGTGCAGCCGTCAGTGCGTCATTTACAATTTTATTTTTAAGATTTTTATTGTCTGACCCTTTAGCATCAGCAGGAACAATATCAAGTAACAACACTTGAACTCCTGCTCCAGCAAAATGCAAAGCAATACGACTTCCCATTACACCACTTCCTAAAACTGCAACTTTTTTAATGATTCTCTTGGCCATAAAAAATTAGTTAGTTAAACAACTATCAAGGGTGAAGTTAGGAAAAATAACCGCAGGCCTGAACCGCAAAATGGGATCGTATCAATGAAAATTGCCAACTATAATTAGAGCGCTATAGAAATGTGAGAAGAGTTAATTTTGAAATATGATAAAAGACTTTCCAGGTGAAAAATGGAAAACTGTGGAGTTTGACTTTGAATTTACAAATGACTTTAGAATTGAAGTATCCAATTTTGGACGGCTTCGAACTTTCAATAAAATTTCAGATGGTAACCTGCTGAAAGGTTCTATGATAAACGGCTACAGAATTGTTCGTTTAAAATTGTATGAACCAAGAGATGAAAAAACGCAGGCGCACCTCGATAACTTGCAGCAACAAGTTTTTAAATTGGCAAGAAAATTAAAGTCGCAAAAGGAAAATGGAGAAAGCATCGAAGTAATAAATGAAACCGCTTCCTTGTTAGAATCGTTCAAAGCGAAAGTGAGTAAAAAATTTCAAAAAGATTTAAAGGACAGGACCATCAATTACCATTCACTATTCCATCGGTTGGTGGCAGATTATTTTTTACCAAAGCCTAAAGCAGGACAAACGATTGTAGCCCACATTGATTTCAACAAATTAAACAACAGGGATACCAACTTAAAATGGATGACGCCTGAAGAAAATTATGAACATCAAAAAAACAGTCCGTACGTAATAAAGGACAAGCAGCAACGGCAACAAAGACAGCAATCTAACCCAAACAGGGCCAAATTAACGGTGACCAAAGTAATGCTCCTTAAAAAGCTGCTTAATGAAGGAAAACCAATGAAGCAACTGGTGAAATTGTTTAGAGTAACGGACACGCAAATCCTCCGTATCAAGCGCGGTGAAAATTGGTCAAACATTTTACCGGCCAAATAAAACGCTCAATGATTATAGCTATTATTTTTAAAAAATAAGTGACTATGAGCAACTCTAATAGTAAGGCTGACTTTTACTTTGCCAAAGAGACCAGGTGGCAAAAAGCAATACAAAATTTGAGGTCCATTCTTTTAAGTTGCGGATTGACGGAAACATTAAAGTGGGGTGTTCCCTGCTATACATTTGAAAACAAAAACATTGTTTTAATCCACGTTTTTAAAGACTATTGTGCTTTATTATATTTTAAGGGAGTGTTGCTGCAAGATGCGGAAGGCCTATTGATACAGCAAACTAAAAACGTGCAATCTGCCCGGCAATTACGCTTTCAAAACGTGGCTCAAATTGCGCCGCTCGAACCGATGATAAAAAGGTATACTTATGAAGCCATTGAAGTAGAAAAGAAAGGCTTGAAGGTTGCTTTTAAAAGTCCGGAAGCTTTTGAGATGACGGAAGAATTTCAAAATAAATTAGCTGAGAGCAGCGCATTAAATGCAGCCTTTGAATCATTAACGCCCGGAAGGCAAAGAGCCTATCTGCTCTACTTTGCAGCAGCAAAACAAGCCAAAACAAGGAAAGACCGAATTGAAAAATATCGAAAATCAATATTGGAAGGAAAAGGTTTGAATGATTAGCAAACTCATTTGCTCAATATAA
>JBDSBL010000214.1:0-7902 GCA_039921625.1 Chitinophagaceae bacterium | reverse complement strand
CCAGGCTAAAGGCATAAATAGCAATAACTGAAGGGTTCAATTCAAGAGCCGCCTGCTTCACTACGGAAGGATATTGCTCCAATAAAATCAATAATTCTTTTTCTAGTTTGGCCAGGGCGCCGGTGTTTAGTTCATAAGAAATGTTCACCCCAGCTTTGCGCAATATAGATTTGATGCGGGCATGGGTGTACTGAATAAACGGTCCGGTGAACCCATGAAAATCTATGGACTCTTCCGGATTAAAAACCATTTTCTTTTTTGGGTCTACGCGTAGTAAAAAGAATTTAATAGCCCCCAACCCAATCACTTCATACAACTCTTGTAATTCCGCTTCAGAAAATTCCTTCACCTTGCCGGACTCTTGGGTATGCTTCGCAGCAATAGCCACCATTTCATCCATAAGGTCATCGGCATCCACCACAGTTCCTTCCCGGCTTTTCATTCGTCCACTTGGCAATTCTACCATGCCATAGCTTAAATGAAAAATGCCATCCGCATAAGGCAAGCCCAATTTTTTCAGTACAAGCTTCAGCACTTTCATATGATAATTCTGTTCATCACCTATCACATAAATGCTTTGATCGTACGCAAAGTCTTCATATTTTTTTTGAGCTAAACCAAGGTCTTGCGTCATATACACAGACGTACCATCACTGCGCAGCAAAAGCTTTTCATCCAGGCCTTCCGTAGTTAAATCTATCCACACAGATCCATCATCTTTTTTATACAAAACGCCTTTTTCCAAGCCATTTTCTACAAACTTTTTACCTAATAAGTAGGTTTCACTTTCGTAATATGTTTTGTTGAAATCAGAACCTATTCGCTCGTAGGTTTCCTCAAATCCGGCATACACCCAACTATTCATTTTTTTCCAAAGCTCCATTACCTCCGGCTTTCCATTTTCCCAATCAAGCAACATTTGTTGGGTTTTTTGCATGATGGGCGCTTCCTTCTCAGCGGTATCTTTTGGCCGCCCCGATTCTATAATTTGGCCTACTTCTTTTTTTAACTCATTGCTAAACTGTACATAATAATCTCCTACAAAATGATCTCCTTTAGTGTTGGTAGATTCGGGTGTGGCACCCGCTGCAAACTGTTCCCAACCAATCATGCTTTTGCAAATATGTATTCCTCTGTCATTCACAATAGAGGTTTTGACTACTTCATTGCCGGCTTCTTTTAATATTGCTGCCACGGACCATCCTAAAAAATTATTACGCAGGTGACCGAGGTGCAGCGGTTTATTTGTGTTTGGAGAAGAATACTCTACTACTATTTTGTTGCCCTTTTTTTCAATTACATTGCCTTCTGCCGCCCCAGCTAAAAACTGCATAAAATAACTGTCTGCAATCGATAGATTTAGGAACCCTTTGATCACATTGTAGCCGGTTACCAATTCTGGATAGGCAGCCAAAAGTTGATCGCCCAGCTCAGTGCCTAATGCCTCTGGAGATTTTTTTAATGGTTTTATTAATGAAAATAAAACAATGGTATAGTCTCCTTCAAACTCGGGTTTCGTTTGGCTGATTACTACATCATCGGCAAAAGAAGACACCTTGTAAACAGCTTCTATACATTTGGCAGTAACTTCTTTTAAATAGGCAACAAGATTCATGAATCAGTCTTTTGCGGCGCAATTTACTTAAACCTTTGCAGCATTGATAAAATGGGCTTTCGCTTCTCTTTAACGAAATAAATTATTGACCGTTTTAAATAGCAATTACCTTAGCCATTGCCAATGAAACGGGTCCATCATATCATACGCAACAGTATATTTAAAATCCTTGATGTATTTTATCCATTGGTTCAAAAATGGATGCCGTTGCAGACGTATCACTATGCTGCTTGCGGCGGCAGCAATACCGTGTTAAGTTTATTCCTATACTTTATTGGTTACAATTATATTCTTAAAAAACAAATCGTTCACTTTGGAAGCATAGCCATCAGCCCACATATAATGGCACTTTTAATTACCTCAATCATCACCCTACCCATCGGCTTTTATTTAAGCATGTTCGTGGTGTTTCAAGGTTCTTATTTAAAAAGAAGAATACAGTTCTTCCGCTACTTTTTGGTAGTAATAGCCTGCCTTATCCTTAATTATATTTTCCTTAAAATTTTCGTGGAAATATTAGGATGGTATCCCACCGTTTCTCAAATAGTAAATACGCTCATCGTGGTTAGCTTTTCATTCCTATCCCAACGGCATTTTTCTTTTAAAGTGCAAAAGGTGCAACCTTCCACGGCAATCAAAAATTAAGATCTATTTCAGATACTTGTACTGCTAAGGTGCCGGTGCACTGGCTCAAAATAAGCAGATGTTGTGGCAATGCGCTTACTGCTATTACTTGTATTTCATTGACAGTTCCGGTGCCCTTTATTCCTTTGGCCCATTCTTTATTTAATAAGGCATTTATCTTATTGGCAGCAGAAGGGTAATAATGAGTAAGATCAATAGTTGTGTGTTTTTTTATTTCAGAAATAATTTGTTTATCAAACAACCATTTGGCAGCTTTTAGTAAAAAGTCTTTTGTTTTAAGGTCATAATCAAAATGGAGCCATTCAATTGAATTGGTAGATTTATTGTATGCGGGATTGCCGGTAAAATAAACGGTTCCATTGTGCGATCCTGTGAAAGCTATTTCCAAAATAAGGTCATTATCTGCACCGCCGGATACCTGGCAATTGACTACAATGACATGCTTTTTTATAAACCCCTCATGTATATCAAATCGCTTTTGAGTGAGATAACCATTAATTACGTTACTCAATGCATTATACTCAATACCTGCTCTAATATTCAATGTAAATCCCCCTGGATTTAATGAAGAAGAAAGGGGAGGGATAATAAATTTTTCGCCTTCCTTTTTTAAAAAACTAATTGCCGGATTGAGGGCAATTCCGAGGTCAATGTTTACTAAATCATTTTTACCGTCCATGATTCCCATACTTAAATTTTAGGTAGCCGAGAAAGGTAACCAACATATGTAATCAATAGGTGCAGGAAAGGCAGATACCTATAAAAAGATCTATATTTTAGGCAAAAAATGGTTTAAAGCTTTCATGAAACTGCCAAATTTTCACTTTTTTGGGTAAGGCATAATGATTGATAAACTAAATAGAACTTTAAATTTTACAATCAATGGGAAAAATAATTGGTATAGACTTAGGAACCACCAATAGTTGTGTTGCCGTAATGGAGGGCAATGAGCCGGTGGTAATAGCAAATGATGAAGGCCGTCGTACGACGCCTTCTGTAGTGGCTTTTTTAAAAAATGGCGAGCGTAAAGTAGGTGATCCTGCCAAGCGCCAGGCAATTACAAATCCTCAAAATACGGTTAGCAGTGTGAAGCGTTTCATGGGCCGCCGGTTTGATGAGGTTACAGAAGAAAGCTCTCACTGGAGTTATAAAGTAGTAAAGGGCGACAATAACACGGTTCGTATAGATATAGATGGCAGAATGTACACACCGCAGGAAATTTCAGCTATGGTACTTCAGAAAATGAAGAAAACAGCAGAAGATTACCTGGGTCAGGAAGTAACAGATGCAGTAATTACCGTACCGGCTTACTTCAATGATGCACAGCGCCAAGCTACAAAAGAAGCTGGTGAGATTGCAGGACTGAATGTACGCCGTATAGTAAATGAGCCGACAGCAGCCGCCTTAGCTTATGGTTTGGATAAAAAGGCACATGATCAAAAGATTGCTGTGTTTGACCTTGGTGGCGGTACGTTTGACGTTTCTATTCTTGAATTAGGAGAAGGAGTTTTTGAAGTAAAATCTACCAATGGAGACACGCACTTAGGTGGTGACGATTTCGATAAAGTGATCATGGATTGGCTTGCTGATGAATTTAAAAAAGAAGAAGCCATTGATTTGCGCAAAGACCCAATGGCCTTGCAGCGTTTAAAAGAAGCATCTGAAAAAGCCAAGATCGAATTATCGTCTTCTTCAGAAACAGAAATCAATCTTCCTTATGTAACGGCAGTAGACGGAGTGCCAAAGCACCTTGTAAAAAAATTAACCCGCGCCAAATTTGAACAATTAGCTGACAACCTTTTTGCACGATGCCTTAAGCCTTGCGAACAAGCACTTAAAGACGCCGGCATGACGGCTGATCAGGTAGACGAGGTTATCCTTGTAGGTGGTTCTACCCGTATTCCAAAAGTGCAGGACATCGTTGAAAAATTCTTTGGAAGAAAGCCAAATAAAAGTGTAAACCCGGATGAGGTGGTTGCTATTGGTGCCGCTATTCAGGGTGCCGTATTAACCGGTGAAGTAAAAGATGTGTTGCTTTTGGATGTAACTCCTCTTTCATTAGGAATTGAAACAATGGGTGGGGTGATGACACGATTGATTGAAAGTAATACCACTATTCCAACTAAAAAATCAGAAACTTTCTCTACGGCATCAGATAATCAGCCGGGTGTACAAATACATGTATTACAAGGCGAACGTCCCATGGCACCTCAAAATAAAAGCCTTGGTATGTTCAACCTTGATGGCATTCCACCAGCCCCTCGCGGAGTACCTCAGATTGAAGTAATATTTGATATAGATGCCAATGGTATCTTACACGTAACCGCTAAAGACAAAGGGACAGGTAAAGAACAAAAAATTCGTATTGAAGCCGGCAGTGGATTGACAAAAGATGAAATTGAAAAAATGAAGAACGAGGCAAAAGCCAACGAAGCTTCAGACAAAACAGAAAAGGAAAAAGTAGAAAAAGTAAATAGCGCGGATAGCCTTATTTTCCAAACTGAAAAGCAATTAAAAGAATTTGGAGATAAGATTCCTGCTGATAAAAGAGGACCAATTGATGCTGCCTTGGAACGCTTAAAAACGGCCCACAAATCTGGAGATGTAGCGCAGATAGATACAGCAGTTACAGAAATGAATACTGCCTGGACGGCTGCAAGTGAAGAAATGTATAAAGCCACTCAAGATGGCGGAACTACAGGGGAGCCGCAACAGCAACAAGGCCCGGAAGCGAGTGAAGGCAATACAGATAATGTGACGGATGCAGAATTTGAAGAAGTAAAATAATCCTCAACGTTTAGTTATAAAAAAGGCTGTCTCAAAAAAGACAGCCTTTTTTTATTACAGATTTTGTATTAATTGTATAAAGGTATGCGACGGTATTTTTTCTTAAATCCATTATTGATGGCATACATCGGATTTAATACAATAACAAAAGCTTTTTCAAAAAAGCTAAAACCATTCCGCTGCATTTTAAGTGTTATCTGGTGAGTTGCCTCACCCAAAATGGCACCCCCAATGGGCGTTACAAAGAGGTCTTGGATGCTTGGTCGCTCCGCAATGCCTTCCACCACATATTCCCAGAAAGTAGATTGAAAAGCAGAAAAGGCAAATGATCCTAATACAGAAGCTTTTTGGCTTCGCACGGCATTATAATAATAAGATCCTGCAATAGGGTGACCTACATAATTAAACACCCAGGTATCATGATCCCAAACGGGCATATGCGTCCACGATCTTTTTAAGTTTCGCATGGCATCCTGCATCCAGTCATCCTGCCACTTGGTTACTTTCTTTGGCAATAAAATGAGAATGCCCATTCCAACAAGCTCGGAGCCTCCAATTAATTTTTCACCACGCATAAATTTTTTACCGTACGATCTTTCTTCATTCCTGTAGGTATACGAATATGAAAAAGAAGAGGATGAGGAACTATCCTGAGGTGAAGCAGCAGAAGAGCTAACAAATGTGTGATGTTTTTTGGATAAAGAAGGATCTGCAGAACTGATCTTATGAAGTAAAAAATAGAGACTATCCGATCCTGATTCCAATTTTTTATCAGGCATATTTTCCAGCTTTTGGGAAAAGCCAATAGTGGAATGATACACTAAAAAAAATAAGCTTAAAAAGCTTACTGGGACAGCTTTCATAAATACAGAATTAATTATTCTTTTATAATTGCCTAACAGATTTCTTTAAATAACCGCAAACAAAATACAAAAAATTAATTAACTCAAACTGTAATAAATGTAAAAAAGATGCTTCCTATTTAGTTCTTTTAAAATTGTAGTGGACTACATAATGTCCATTGCCAGTACAAAAGAGGTAGCCATAAAAGGTAATATAAATGTAAGCCAAGGCCAATGAGTGAAGATGGCGACAATCAATGCAAGAGTGGATATAAAGAAAACAGCCCAGTACAATCCTTTCCTATTCTTTTTTACTTCCATGTCAATCAAGTTTTGGCAAAAATAGGGTAGAAAGAGATATTAAGTATTTATAAACATCACTATTTTAATCCATTTTCAACGGTATTGATTTCCTATTTTCGCCGTTAAATGTGTATTGCATACACAAATATTTTTCACCAGAACTAACGCTTAATTTTTTTGAATGAAAGTTGATTTTTTATTACGATTCAGCACACAATTTGGTCAAACACTTTCAATATCTGGCAACATTCCAGCATTGGGTAATCATCTTTTATCCGATGCATTGAAAATGGAATATCTGAACGAAGAGTTTTGGCATGCTTCCATTGATTTAGATGGTACACCTATTTCATCCATTCGCTATTATTATATATACCAAACAGATAAAGGAGAGGTAATAAAAGAGGCCGAGCAAGACCGCGTAATTTCATTTGAAAAAAAAGGGCCGGAAGAAGTTCATTTAGTAGATACCTGGAACGACGCAGGTGCATTTGAAAATGCTTTTTATACAGCTCCTTTTAAAAACGTATTGCTTGAAAAAAGTAATTCTCTCAAAATAAAAAGATTAAATAATTACACGCATATATTTAAAGTAAAAGCGCCATTGCTGCATCGGGAAGAATGTGTGTGTCTTATAGGTGATGGCGATAGCCTAAACAGATGGTCTACTGAAAAACCCATTTTGCTCCAGAAATCTGAAGACTGGTGGACGACAAGAATTGATCTTAAGAATGCGGCTTTTCCCTGCGCTTATAAATATGGTGTTTACAATTTTAAAAAAGACACATTTGTGCAGTTTGAAGATGGAAAAAACAGGATATTGTATGTACCTGCTAGTGTGGATGCACTGACTGTAATTCACGATGGTTTTGTGCACTTGCCCAACAATACATGGAAAGGAGCCGGCGTGGCTATTCCTGTATTTAGTTTAAAGAGTGCCACAAGTTTTGGAGTAGGAGAATTCAATGATTTGAAATTGCTGGTGGACTGGGCGGCAAATGCTGGTTTAAAATTGATTCAATTGCTACCGGTAAATGATACATGGTCAACAGGTACTAACGAAGATTCTTATCCTTATGCTTCTATTTCTGCTTTTGCCTTACATCCAATCTATTGCAATTTGCAAAAAGTGGCAGGTAAAAAATACAGCTCCCATATTAAGTCTTTAGTTAAAAAACAAAAACAATTAAATAACCTTCCCCACCTTGATTATGAAAAGGTGATGTACTTTAAAATAAGTGCTTTACGTGAGTTATATCAATTGCAGGGAAATGAATTTTTTGAAGAAAAAGAGTATCAGGATTTCTTTACGGCTAACCAACATTGGCTAGTTCCTTATGCTGCATTTTGCTATTGGAGAGATCGCTACAAAACAGCTGATTTTTCTTCCTGGAAAACAAATGCAGTATACAATGAAGCGGAGATAAAAAAGATAAGCTCCAGAAAATCGAAATGCTTTAAAAATATTGCATTTTATTATTTCTTACAATACCATCTGCATCTACAATTAAAAGAAGCAACGGCTTATGCTCATAAAAAAGGAATTGTACTAAAAGGCGATTTGCCAATTGGCGTTGCCCGCAATAGTTGCGATGCATGGACGGCTCCACAGTTATTTAATCTGGACCAACAAGCAGGAGCACCACCTGATGATTTTGCGGTGAGAGGACAAAATTGGAGTTTCCCAACTTATAACTGGCAAAAAATGGA
>JBDSBL010000213.1:0-9661 GCA_039921625.1 Chitinophagaceae bacterium | reverse complement strand
GGTTAAAATCTTAAATCCTACGGTTACAATACCTGCTGGTGAGAGAACGGCTAAAACAACGTTAGAGGTGTATCAAAATAAATTTGATCCTTCCAAAAGCTATATTATACCGCTTACTATTTTAACGGTTGATGGAGCTACAGTAAGTTCTAATTTAAATACCAGATATATAAATATTATAGGTAATCCTTTAGCAGGCACATATTCTTGGGATTTCAGACGCTTTAATACGGCAGATACAACCGGTGCTCCTGCTGGTGGTTCTTTTGTAGGCACGTCCGTATCTATCAATCCACTTACAGAAACAAGTTTGTTATTGCCTGAAAGCTATATGCAAACGTTTGTGGATCCAGGTGCAGGCATTGTTTTAAATTTCACTAACACAGCTGGTGTATTTAGCAACTTCAAAGTTTCTCTATCTGCTAAAACCATAAGCGATATTGCAGCTGGTGGCTTTACGTTAGCTGCTGCTCCAGTTCTTGTAGGTTTTAAGATCAACGGAACTTCTGCTAATGGATATTCAGGTACTACCTTCCGTACCTATATGTCTTTAATCAACAGTTCTGGCGGTACCCGCACAGTAATCGACAACTTCACAAAGCAGTAAAAAAGGTTTTACTATAAAATAAAAAGGCCACTTAACTTAGGTGGCCTTTCTATTTTATAGTAATAATACAACCGGTTTAGTATATATTATTACTACCAATTATTGCCAAATAGGCTGGTTAGTTATTGACTATATTTGGATTACAATGAGCCCATCAACAAAGGTCTTTTTCAAAACTTGTATATCTTTTTCCTTATTATTTTTTTATAGTAATAGTTGGGCACAACCTGACCCTATAGGAGCATTTAATAAACATATTGTTGAAAATTGGGGAGGTGATTATACCCGCATTGGGCCATATCATGTCAAAGGGTCTCCTTATTTTCTTGGTCAATCTTTTTTAGGCGTTGCAGAATACCGAGGTGGGAATAAAGATAGCCGTTCTAAAATTTTATATAATTTATACAATCAAAAAGCAGGTATAGAAGTAAATAAAGAATTGTTTGAAACAGATTCACTTTTAGAAAAATTTGAATTACTTCTACCCGAAACTTTAGGGGATAAAAGCCTTCATTTTAAAAATGGTATGTATTATGGACTACCTAAAACTGACGGCTATTTCAATGTGCTGGCCGAAGGAGATAAAGTAAGTTTTTTAAAACAATACAAGACAAGATTAATTGCAGATCCTACAAATACATTGTCACGGGATGATAAGGTGTTTGAACAATATTTTGAGTATTATGTATACAATAACGCCAGCAAGGTGCTTCATAAAATAAAGCTTCGGCAGAAGGATATTTTAAAAGAGCTGGCCGACGATCCGATGGCTAAAAACTATATTGTAAAAAATGATATAGATGTATCTAAAGAAGGGGATGCGATTCAATTAATTAATAAATACAACAATAGTTTTAAATAATGCAAGACCAGCAACAACCACAGAACGGCATCAACATAGAAATAACAGAAGAAGTAGCAGAAGGAACCTATGCCAACCTGGCCATCATCACCCATTCACACGCAGAATTTGTAATTGATTTTGTGAACGTGATGCCCGGTACCCCAAAAAGCAAAGTAAAATCGAGAATCATATTTACTCCACAACATGCCAAGCGGTTTATGAAAGCACTTATGGAAAATGTAACCCGCTACGAGGCAGCTAATGGCCCAATAAAAGACCTTGAAGAAGTAGCCATTCCACTGCACTTTGGCGGACCGGTAGCCCAGGCTTAGAGCCCTTGTCGGCCAGACGAAAAATTTTGAAACAGCCAATTTTCAGTTTAATTTTTTCATTAAGCAATTCTATTTTTTTGTTGCCGGCAGGTGAATGACTATGAAGCTTCTGTTGTGTCACTCCCTTGTACGGCTGGTAATTCTATTGAGCTTTTTAGCATATTACTAAATAGGAATAAAAAAATATTTTTTGGTATTGGTTGTTAGGTAAACATCAGTGTGGTTTAATTAAATTTTTCTATTGAATCTATCCTTTAAAAAAAAGATCATCAGCGATACTAAAAGTCAAACGGAGCATCGCAAGGAACGATGAATAGAATCTCAATGGCCGGCTACCAAAAATTCAGCATTCAATCTTAAATAAAGAAGGAAATTAAATTAAATCACACCATTATTTCCATTCACTTCAGACAGCAAATTTTTATAAAATTCCTTCATCAGCAAAGCTGTAATATCCATCATCACTTACTATAAGATGATCCAGCACTTTAATGTCAAAATACTTGGATGCTTCTTTTATTTTGGCCGTCAGGTCTTCATCAGCACGGCTTGGTTTTAAGCTCCCTGAAGGATGGTTGTGGCAAAGTATTAGGCTCACCGCATCTTCCTCCAAAGCCTTTTTTAATATAATGCGCGGATCGGCCACTGTGCCCGTGATGCCGCCCTGACTTATAATTTCAAAGTGATTGATTTTGTTGGCCCTGTTTAAAAATAACACAGCAAACACTTCGTGCTTATAATCTTTTAGCAAGGTTTGCAGGTAGGTAGCCACATCTCCGCTACTGCTTATTATTGCTTTTTCGCGGCTGGCAAGTGCCTGCCGTCTGCGGCCTATTTCCAAAGCAGCTACAATGGTTATGGCCTTGGCTTCACCAATTCCTTTTATTTTAGTTAGTTCTTTTACGCTCAGTTTTCCCAGTTCGGGCAGGTTGTCCTTGCCTAGTTTTAGTACATCTTTAGCCAGGTCTAAAGCACTTTTTTCCTTATTGCCATTGATGATTAATATGGCCAGCAATTCTGAATCACTCAGGCTCTCTGGGCCTTTCATCAGTAATTTTTCCCGCGGCCTATCGTCTTTTGCCCATTGTTTTATTGAGTACTTGTCCGCTTGCATTTATTTTTTTTAAGAAATAGTTTTATTCCTCAAAATATCCATAATCCTTTTAATAACCTTAAAATTAAAACCCTATGAACCGAAAATCTACCTCAAGCATTGGAGCGTTTCACCCCATTTTATTTTTTGTAGTTATTTATGGCATCTCGCTTTTCCTTTCCTTTTTTGTTTGCCGCTCCGTTTATTACGGCATCAATGGAGAGCAGTCCACGGTAAAAGTAGAGAATGCTAAAAAAGAATTTCAATTGGCTTCCGCCGGATTTACCGCTTCCGTTTTTAAGTAAATTAAAATGGTTGGAAAATGGTAAGCGGCGAATTTATATCTTCGCCGCACATTTTCATCCATGGAATCTTTAGCCAAAATCTTCTCAGGCACCGGCTCCCAACATCTTACAGAACAAATTTGTAAACGATATGGCTGCGTGCAGGGTAAAATCAATATACAACGCTTTAGCGACGGAGAAATTCAACCCACTTTTACAGAAAGCATTCGGGGAGATTCTGTTTTTTTAGTACAAAGCACTTACGCACCGAGCGACAACTTAATGGAGCTTTTGCTGATGATAGATGCAGCCAAACGAGCATCCGCAGCTAAGATTGTGGCTGTTATGCCTTATTATGGATATGCACGGCAGGATCGGAAAGACAAACCACGGGTAGCTATAGGAAGCAAGCTGGTGGCCAATATGCTGGTGGCCGCAGGTGCTGATAGAGTAATAACAATGGACCTCCATGCTCCGCAAATTCAGGGCTACTTTGATATACCTGTTGATCACCTCGATAGTTCAGCGGTTTTTATACCTTATATAACACAATTAAAGGTGGAAAACCTTACTTTTGCGGCCCCTGATGTGGGAGCTACCAACCGCATACGTGAAATTGCCTCTTATTTTGAAGCAGAAATGGTGATTTGCGATAAACATCGTAAGCGGGCCAATGAAATTAGCAGCATGGTGGTGATAGGCGATGTAACCGGTAGGGACATTATTATAATAGATGACATCTGCGATACCGCCGGAACGCTGGCAAAAGCAGCTTCGCTATTAAAAGAAAAAGGAGCCCGGAGTGTAAGAGCCCTGGTCACGCATCCGGTATTAAGTGGTAATGCGTACGAAAATATAGAGAACAGTGTACTGGAAGAATTGGTGGTTTGCGATACTATTCCCTTAAAAAGAGTAACCTCAAAAATAAAGGTGCTTTCAGTAGCGGAATTATTTGCCATAGCTATTAGAAATGCATATGAAAACAAAAGCATCAATAATCTTTTCTTTCATTCGCAGCGGAGAGAAAGTTAAATGGTGAAAGGAAAAATTTAAATGGTGCTTTCAAAGGCATCGCTTTCCATTTTTAATTATTAAACATTCATAAATGAAGACAATTAACATCGAAGGACAACTGAGGACCGAATTTGGCAAAGGAGCCACCCGCCAGCTTCGCTCTCAGGAGTTAGTGCCTGGTGTAATTTACGGGGGTGCTGAGGAGATCAATTTTGTAGCTCCTGCACGGGCTTTCAGGCCATTGATTTACACACCAGAATTTCAGTATGCCAATGTGCAACTGGAAGGAAAAAGCTACCGCTGCATTTTGAAAGATTTGCAGTTTGGTAAAGTAAGTGATGAATTAATTCACATTGATTTGCTGGAATTAGTAGAAGACAAGAAAGTTGTGGCTACTATTCCGCTGAAGTACATGGGAGTAGCTGCAGGTGTAAAAGCCGGTGGTCGTTTTGTACCTAAAATGAAATCATTGAAGGTGAAAACGTATCCTAAGTATTTGCAAGAGCAAATTGAAGTGAATATTGAACACCTTGAAATAGGTGAAAACGTAAGGGTAGAAGATGTAAAAGTGGACAATTACGAAGTAATGAACTCACCTCGTATTCCAATTGCCTCCGTTGTTACCACCCGTGCATTGCGCCAGGAAGAAGCAACTCCAGACAAGGCAGCAGCAAAGGGTGCAGCGCCTGCTCCGGCAAAAGCCGCAGCGCCAGCTAAAGCAGCTGCTAAAAAATAAGTTTGAAAAATTCTTATCGAAACCCGCTACTTTAATTGAAGAAGCGGGTTTTTTAATTGTAAATACGGTCTCCGATATTTGTAGAAATTATTTTGATCCCATTAAAAAACAGAAGATGAAATTTTTGATCGTTGGCTTGGGAAATGTAGGATCAGAGTATGAAAATACCAGGCACAATATTGGGTTTGATGTGGTCAATGCATTTGTGGCAAAGCATGGAGGACAGCTGGGAATTGACCGCTTGGCTTTCAAAGCAGAATTAAAATGGAAAGGAAGAACCTTTATTTGCATCTGCCCCACCACCTTTATGAACCTAAGTGGCAAAGCAGTAAAATACTGGATGGATAAAGAAAAAATTGAGCTAAAAAATATATTGGTTGTGGTAGATGACCTAGCCTTGCCTTTAACTAAATTAAGACTTCGGCCGGGTGGCAGCGATGCGGGGCATAATGGATTGAAAAACCTGCAAGAAATTTTAGGTACGGCTGAATATCCAAAGTTGCGATTTGGAATTGGTAATAATTACTCGAAAGGGCAGCAGGTAGATTTTGTATTGGGCAAATGGCAGCCAGACGAAATCCCATTAGTAAAGCTAAAAATTCAAAAGTCGGTGGAAGTTATTGAGAGTTTTTCCACAGTAGGCATTGAAGGCACCATGAGTAGTATAAATAAGATAGAATATTCACTATGATTAATGAGTGTATTTACTTATTTTAGCGCACTATCTGAAACTTAAAGTTTAAACTCCAGTTTCCCGGGTTAAACCAAATATTTGGGATGAATAGCTACAACCACCTAGTATCCCGATGTATTTTAATTAAACCTCCTTTGTTATGAAAATATTTTGTGTTGGTAGAAATTACGCTGAACATGCTACAGAGTTAGGTAATGAGATTCCGGATGAGCCGGTAATTTTTATGAAGCCTAAAAGTGCGTTACTCCAGTCTCATACTCCTTTTTATTACCCGGAATTTACCAATGAACTTCATTACGAGTGTGAGTTGGTATTAAGGATTTCCAAAAACGGGAAATACATTCAAGAAAAGTTTGCCAATAAATATTATGACGCTATTTCTGCAGGTATTGATTTTACCGCAAGAGATATACAACAAGAGTTGAAGAAAAAAGGCCTTCCATGGGAGAAAGCAAAAGCGTGGGACAACTCTGCTGCTGTAGGCAAATGGATTCCGGTTGCTGATATAAAAAACCGCCATGAGTTGGGTTTTGAGTTACATAAAAACAAGGAATCAGTACAAAAAGGTAACTCAAAAGATATGATATATGATTTTGATTACATCCTGTCGTACATCTCCAATTTCTTTTCCATCAATATTGGTGACCTGATCTTTACCGGCACTCCAGCAGGTGTAGGAGAGTTAGTGGTGGGAGATGAGATTGAGGCTTTTATTGAAGAAGAAAGCATCCTAACACTTGAGGTAAAATAAATTATTTTATACCTGCCACGCCACCTTGAATGGTGGCTTTTTATTTTCCCACATTCGCCTTCTTATATTTGTTGCTTTACACTTTTACGATGCTTGATAAAATCGGCTTACTTCATACCTATCGCTTAATGTATCGTGCTAAAGTAATGGCGGAAACCTATGAAGCGGCTCGCACTATTACTAAATATGTACACTCAACCAGCCGTGGCCATGAGGCAATACAGCTTGCTACTGCCTTTCAATTAGGGCCACAAGATTGGGTGAGTCCTTATTATAGAGATGAAAGTTTACTGTTAGGAATGGGGTGGGAGCCTTTTGACTTGATGTTGCAGCTACTTACAAAAGGAGGGGATCCCTTTACTGGTGGACGCTCTTATTACTCGCATCCAAACTCAAGGGCCGAGGACAAACCAAAGATCATACACCAGAGTAGTGCCACGGGAATGCAGGCCATACCTACCACGGGCATTGCACAAGGGCTGCACTATTTAGAATTTATTCAATCCCCTTTATTTATAAAAGGCGGGGACGGAGAGCTTCCGGTGGTCATATGCTCACTTGGAGATGCAAGCGTGACGGAAGGAGAGGTAAGCGAAGCCTTGCAATTTGCTGTATTAAAAAATTTACCGATCATATATCTGGTGCAGGATAATGAATGGGGCATCAGTGTAACCTCAGCGGAAGGGAGAGTAATGGATGCCTATGAATATGCTGAGGGTTTTAAAGGATTAAATAAAGTGCGTGTAGATGGAACTGACTTTTTTGCTTCTTTCGAAACGATGAAAAAAGTAGTGAACCATGTGCGTGAATACAGAAAGCCATGGTTGGTACAAGCAAAAACCGTTTTACTAAATCACCATACAAGTGGTGTACGCAAAGAATTTTATAGAACGGAAGAAGACTTAGCAAAACATGCTGAAAACGATCCTTTTCCAAAATTCAGGCAGGCCATCAACAATCAATTTTCTGCAGATGAATTAAGTAAAATAGAAGCTGAAGTAACTAAGGAAATAAAAGATGCTTTTGAAAAAGCGGTGGCTGCATCGGAGCCGGATGTTGCTGATGTGGAAAAATATGTATTTGCTCCCACACCTATTACAGAAGAAAAGGGTGAGCGATGTCCTCCCGGCAGGGAGAAAGTAATGATGGTAGATGCGGCTCTTTTTGCTATAAGGGAACTGATGGAAAAGCATGAAGAATGTATCTTATTTGGTCAGGATGTAGGTAAACGACTAGGTGGAGTATTTAGAGAAGCTGCTACCTTAGGAGATCAATTTGGCGATCACCGGGTATTTAATACCGCTATTCAGGAAGCGTACATTATTGGTTCTACAGTTGGCTTAACAGCCGTTGGAGTAAAGCCTATTGTGGAAGTACAATTTGCCGATTACATTTATCCGGGCTTTAATCAGCTGGTAACTGAAATTTCAAAATCCTGTTACCTATCATGCGGTAAATTTCCTATCTCCACTATCATTCGTGTACCCATAGGTGCTTATGGAGGTGGCGGCCCATATCATAGTGGTTCCATTGAAACTACTTTATTATCTATTAAAGGAATTAAGATTGCGTATCCAAGTAATGCAGCGGATATGAAAGGGTTGATGAAAGCAGCCTTCTACGATCCTAATCCGGTGGTGATGCTGGAGCATAAGGGTTTGTATTGGAGCAAGGTGCCTGGTACAGAAGAAGCAAGGACTATTGAACCTGCAGCTGATTATCTATTGCCGTTTGGAAAAGGTGCGGTAGTAGTAGCTGCAACTGAAGAATCGATAGCTAATGGCGAAAGCGCTTGTGTTATTACGTATGGGATGGGAGTTTATTGGGCCAAAGCAGCCGCTAAAAAATACAATGGCCAAATTGAAATAATCGATTTGAGAACGTTATTTCCACTTGATGAAGCATTGATTTTTGCTACGGTAAAGAAACACGGCAAATGCCTCGTACTTACGGAAGAACAGCAAAATAATTCTTTTGCAGAAGCCTTAGCGGGCCGTATCAGTAAGGTATGTTTTCAATGGTTAGATGGACCGGTGGAGATATTGGGAGCCTTAAATTTACCAGCGGTTCCGCTAAATATAAATTTGGAGCAGGCAATGTTGCCGAATGCCGAGAAAGTAGCCATTCGCTTAGGTGAATTGCTTCGATATTAACGCGGAATGGAATGCATAATCATCTTAAAAGTAATCTGGAGAACTCCATTTTTTTAACAAGATAGGAATAAAAAAATAGGATGAATTATAGTATGATGCAATTATAAATAGTTTCTAAAACAAAAAAGAGAACTCGAAAGTTCTCTTTTTTAATAAAGTGCTTATTTATTTTAATGCTCTTGGTGCTCTTGCTGATGTGCGGCATTCATAGCTAAAAATTCTTCCTTTGAAATAGCTATTTCCATCGGGTGAGTTTGTGTTTCAGTAAATTCAAATATTTTTTGAGTTTGAATTCTATGATACGAATCCTCTACATATTTCTGGTCTTTCATCATGCGGTCAATGTAATCTTTTATCCATTGCTGCTCCTCGTCCATAGCGCCCATGCCGCCCATATAGCCCATTAATTGCTGCTTGGCAAATTGGCGAATCTCTTCCTGCTCGACATGCAGATTATTTTCACCCGCTATTTTTTCCGTGACGACACTCCATTTCAATTGATCTAAAAATTGAGGGAATTCCTGCTCTATTTGTTCGTCTGATTTTTGTTCTCCTTCTTTTACCTGAGTTTTCATCCACCGCTTTAAGAAACCTTCCGGAAAATCGATTTGCGTATGGTGCAACAAAATATGATATAACTGATGGTGCAATTGGTTGCGGCTTTCAGCATCCCATTGCGCTTGGATCTCACCTCTTATTTTATTTCTGAATTCTTCTTCTGTTTTTACTTCACCATCTGGAAATAACTGCGTGAAAAATTCTTCGTTGAGGTCTTTTTTTTCAACAAGACCAACTTTAGTGATAAGTAATTTAAAATGTTTATCAGCCCCAGCTCCATCAGCCAATTCGAGGTCTTTTGCAATAGCAGCTCTTTCTGTTTCTTCAAAATCAGAAAGTTGTACATAAAGCTCTTCACCGGTTTTTTTGCCCATTACCTTTTGGCGATAATCATCCTTGAAATATTTTACCAATACTGAATTGTCCTTTTTAATTCCGCCTTCTATTTCATTACCCGCAGCATCCGTTTCTACAAAAGTTACATTCAATACATTCTCTTCATTATCGACTGCCTCTGGCTCCGTCATGTTGCCATACCGGCTTTGCAATCGTTCTACTTCTTCCTGCACCATGTCATCAGTTATGTCCACCTTAT
>JBDSBL010000212.1:0-6677 GCA_039921625.1 Chitinophagaceae bacterium | reverse complement strand
TTCGGTCCACAAATTAGCCTGCGCTCCCATTACATATTTTGCCTGTGCTTCATTTAATTCTTTTGGAATGGGTTCGTATTCATAGACTTTTTTCAAAGTATTCATTCCGCCAATAGCTGTTTGCTCTCCTTCCGGACCTGCCTGGTAATGATCAAAATATAAGGGTGACCCGGGCGTCATCACTACATGGTGACTCATCTTAGCAGCTTCAATGCCACCACTTTCTCCGCGCCAGCTCATTACCGCTGCTTCGGGTGCCAATCCGCCTTCCAAAATTTCATCCCAGCCAATTATTTTTCGGTGCTTGCTCACTACAAATTTTTCTATTCGTTTGATAAAATAGCTTTGTAATTCATCCTCATTTTTCAATCCTTCTGCTTTTATCCGAGCCTGGCAACTGGCACATTTCTTCCAAGGTCCTTTGTCTACTTCATCGCCACCAATATGTATGTATTGAGATGGAAAAAGAGCAATCACTTCTGATAATACATTTTCTAGAAACTTAAAAACTGAGTCATTGCCCGGGCAATAATTAGAGGCCATGTTATTGTAATTACCTCCGGTCAACGGCAACTGATGCTGCTGTTCACAACTTAAAAATGGATAGGCAGCAATAGCAGAAGCAACGTGCCCGGGCATTTCAATTTCCGGTACTATTGTGATGGCCCGGTCTGCTGCATATTGAATGATCTCTTTTATTTGCTGTTGGGTGTAATAGCCTCCATATGTAGCCGCTTCGCCTTCTTTAGCTTGTGGCCGGTCGCTCCATACCTTGTCTAATTTATCCACTCTCCACGCTCCTATTTCTGTCAACTTGGGGTATTTTTTTATTTCAATCCTCCAGCCTTGGTCATCTACCAAATGCCAGTGAAACGTATTCATTTTATAAGTAGCCATCAGGTTGATGTATTCTTTAACCATATCAGCAGAGAAGAAATGGCGGCTTACATCGAGGTGCATCCCTCTCCATTCGAACCGGGGATAATCTGTTATTTCCATATAAGGCACTGCCAAAGGTGCATTGGTACGCACTTGCGGCAAGGTTTGAAACAGCGATTGCATCGCATAAATAATTCCTGCTTTAGAGTTGGCAGATACAGTGATGGCAGACGGAGTTACAGATAGCTTGTAGCCTTCATTACCAATCGTTTCCAACTTCGCCAACTTTAATATAATGACCTTTCCTTTTGCTGCATTTAGCGGAAGTGTATAGCCACTGATACTTTTTAGGTAATTAGAAAAAAAAGTTGCCGCTGCAGCTAAATCCTTTTGAGCAGTGTTATAGTTAAGGGACGTATTCCCATCAATTAAAAAATTACCATTACCTACTACCAGTGAAACCGGCTGCGGGATAATGCTTATTTTTTGTTGTGCCCATAGCAATCCGGGTACACCGATCGCCATCATCAAAACCAATAATGTCGTTTTAAATTGCCTTGTTCTTTTTATAATCATTTGCTGTTTTTTTTATAAGAATTATTTTATTTTTTTTTGATAAACCCGTACATAATCCACCACAAACTGCTGTGGCAGCACCGCGTCATTGATTGGTCCGGGCCAGTCAGCGCCCATTGCAAAATTGAGTAACAAATAAAATGGTTTTCGAAAAGGATTATCGTCCCCAAGTCCTGCTGAATCTATAAGGAAACTGTGGTATTGTTTATTATCAAAATAAAAATCTATTTTCTCCCGGTCCCATTCAATTGCATACAGGTGAAAAGCGGAGCTCAAGGATTCGTCTTTTATAATGCTGCCGTTAGATTTATGCGCTTTATTGGGCCCCGTGGGATAATGAACCGTTCCATAAATTTCTTTCGGATGGTTCCCTATAAATTCCATTATATCAATCTCTCCGCACAGAGGCCAGCCAACCTTTGATCGGTTAATGCCCATCATCCAAATGGCCGGCCACATACCACCACCAGCCGGCATTTTTGCTTTCACTTCTATACGCCCGTACTGCCAGCCCCCGCTGCTTTCTGTATTAATGCTTGCCGATGTGTATTGTGCTAAAGAGTCTTTTCGTTGCCAGGATTGATCTCCATTTGTATAACCTTGGTTTTGAAAGATTTCCTTTCTTCCGGTGATTGCAAGCATGCCCTCCTTTATTTCTATATTTTCTTTCCGGGCATTTGTGTAATACTGCTTTTCCCTATTACGAATATGGCCAACTTCGTATCCCCATTTGGCAGGATCGGGCAATCCATTATTTTTAAATTCATCCTCCCACACCAGCTTATATCCTTTTTTCTTTTGTGCATTGGCTTCTGGAATTAGTACTACAAAACCAATGACACAAAAAAATAAAAAGGTTATAATTTTTACCATTGACTGTATTTTAAATTCATGTTTGAATTAGGTATCATAATTATCGATGCATCTCCATCATTGATGAATAGAAAGGAGGATTTTGCCTTACTAATTTCTTTATTAATGAAATAAAATGGTAGCAGGAATACCTTCTTTTTGCCCACCGGGCTTTTGCCACTTTACTTTCAATTCATTGCCACCACCTCCGTCAAAATAAACCACCCTTATTTTATGAAATCCCTTTCTTAACGCTGCTTTGCCACTTACTTCCAAGGCACCGTGTTCTCCATCATTATTCACTGTTTCTACTTCATCAACATATAATTTGCTGCCATCATCGGATAGTGTGTAAAACGAATACACTCCATCTTCAGGTATTTTTATATAGCCATTGAATTGCAACGCATACTTTTCTTCCCGCTTTTTCACAGCTTCAGAAATTTGTGTTGTCACTCCTTCTTTTACTACTGGCGAATTTTGTACGGATGCCAAATTAATTTTACCCGACGGTTCGTAATATTTATAAGCAATACCTTTTTTTAAATCTTTCTTATTCGTTGCCCTTTGAAATTGGTAAACGTCCACTTGGTGGGACACAGAAACCCCGGGTAATTTATCAGAAGCAAACGTTCGTGCCTTGATCAAAGTTGTTTTGGCAAATGATAATGGTTGTGTATATAAGGTTGCCTCCTCGGTTGGTTCGGTGCCGTTCGTGGTAAAACGAATTTGCTCATTGGCGTGGGTAACAAAAGAAATGGTTGGCTGCGTACCTCCGTTTTTGTAGGATAAATGAAACTCTGGCTTTGCAGCAAACTTTCCATAGTTGGCAATCTTTAGCACATAAGCATACGGAGCCTTTATTTTATTAGGATTATATGGGGGTAGATGGATCACAGTGTTGGAACCTTCTTTCTCTGCTTTCACGTTTTCTTTTGTTGCTAAAAACGAAACTGCTGCACCTTCTTGAAGTTGAATTCCTTTTAAAATAACCTGATTGTTTTCCGGATATTTAGGAAGTATAGCATACAAAGAATTAGTGGTTGGATTGTACGTATAAAATACTTCTTTCACCGCATAACCCGGGTCTGGATCCAAGGTAATTTTCAATAGCATATCTCCACTCTTGCTTTTATAATCTTGCCGGCCTTCGCTCCATTGTGACGAAGTTTTCCAACGTGTAGTATTGTAAATTGCTTCGCTATTAATGTCCATCCAGTTGCCTATCTGTAGCAAGCGCTCCTGCATGATGGGTGGAATTTTTCCATGTTCGTCCGGACCAATATCCAGCAAAAAATTTCCGCCACGACTTACCTTATCTACCAATTGCAACACCAACGATTGAGTAGAATTGTAATCCGTAGCATCCTCTGCCCGGTTGTATCCATAGCTGTAGCCCATGCCGCGACTTTCTTCCCAATAATGATCTTCAAAATCAAGGTCGGGCTGGTATTCCGGAGTGTACACGCCGCCATGATTAAACCGGACGCCACTTCCCCAACGATCATAAGTAACTACATTATTTTTTACCGGGCTTTCATTGTATAGCCATGCTAAAAACTCTTGCGATTTCCAGGTGGCTGCGGAGGCATCCCAATCTCCATCAGTCCAAAAAACATCGGGCTGATAGGTGTTAATCAACTCCTTCATTTGTGGCCACACATGTTGTGTGGCGTATTTCTTTGGATCCGATTTCCAAAGTGGATTAAACCATTCGTACAACGAAAAATACATGCCGGCATGAACAGAGGTTTTGCGTACAGCCGTAAAAAGATCTCCCAACAGATCTCGGTGCGGACCCACGTCCATTGCGTTCCAATCAAATCCCCAAGTTTGGTTGGCAGTTTTATTGGGCCACAAACAAAAACCATCATGATGTTTCGAGGTAAGTACAATGTATTTTGCTCCAGACTTTTCAATCAGTTTTGCCCAATCATCAGGGTTGAATAATTCTGCTTTAAAATCTTTTGCGAGGTCATAATAGGTGCGGTCACCAAATTTTGCTTTGTGGTATTTTATCCGGGCTGAATCACCGTTCATCAAACCATTCTGATACCATTCTGCATAATCTCCCACCTTGCTATACCCAGGTACAGAATATACTCCCCAATGTATGAAGATGCCAAACTTCGCATCCTTATACCATTCCGGCACGGGCCGCTTGTCAAGCGATTCCCAATCAGCTGTATAGTTTTGCGACAGGCTAATTTGTGCTAGGAAAAGGCTTCCGAAAAAAATAACAGCACGCAATAAATTTTTCATAAAACCTCATTAAATAGTATAATCCAAAAGTACCAAACCCTGTAGTGGATTTAGCCTATTGTGCAATCGGTTGTTCATCCTATTTACTTCACTATTACTTCATCAATGAAAATATGACTCGGACTTCCGGCACTCTCGTGCGTGGTTGGCAAACGGCCACCGTTCTTGGCAATAATTTTTATAAACCTGCCGGTTGCAGACACAGAAGCACCAAGCGTTTGTACCACCGGCCCTTCTTCCGTACTTCCTATTTTATTGGTGACGGTAACTAATTGATTGTAATTTTCTCCATCATTGCTGATCCAATATTCCACTTCTTTTGGAAAGATGATCCAAGGGCTTACATCTTGCAATACATGTATGCCAACATACTTCACAGGACGCGGTTTCTTTAAATCAATCACTGCTTCAAAATTCTTATTAAAATAACTTTGCCATTCGCCGGTTTTCCAATTTATGGTTCCAATGATGCCATCAATTAATGCTTCCTTTCCTCCTGCCGTATACATCGGATGCACTTCGCTCAATACGGTGATGGTGCGGTCGGTGGGAACTTTATAAAAAGTTTGCGTTACCACGCTGCTTTTTATTCCTCTTTTTTGAGCATACACTTCCAGGTTTGTTTTTTTGGTAAGTATAAAAGGCTTTGTGTATTTAATAAAAGGACCTTTTTTTTATAAACGATAGTAGAGTGCCGCTTCTTTATCCAAACTCTTTAATACAACCGGGATTGTTTTCTCAAATTTATTAGAAGGCATATCAAAAAAAGGAACCGCTAAAAAACCATCCCCAATAATGGAAGAATGAGGCAGATCGGGCTCCTTGGTACCCCTCGTTTTATTAGCGGTGGAGCTCATTTCAAATAACAGTTCTCCTCCATTTTCAATATCGGAATGTTTGATAAAAGTGGCCCCGATTGGCTTGCCATTGAGCAACACTTTATTTACATAAAAATTAGTTGCTGTTCTTTCTTTTGCATTAATCTTAAATGATTTTCCATTTTCTAAATGAATGGTTACTTCATCAAAAAGCGGAGTACCTAACACATAATCTCCACTACCCGGAGTGACAGGATAAAAGCCCATGGCACTTAAAATATACCACGCACTCATTTGGCCGCAATCTTCATTGCCAATTAATCCATCGGGTTCATTGGTATAAAATTCAGTGCCTATTTTATGGATCAACTCCTGCGTACGCCACGGTTTGCCAGCATAATTAAATAGATATGCCATGTGGTGGCTTGGTTCATTGCCTTGTGCATATTGGCCAATAAGGCCGGTGACATCTGACTGATCCCGACCGCTTAATTTTTCTGTAGTGGTAAATAACTCTTCCAGTTTTGCAGCAAAAGCTTCTTTGCCTCCATACAATTTTATTAACCCATCAAGGTCTTGCTGTGCCGTAAAGGAATAATGCCAAGAGTTGCCTTCAGTAAAAAAATTATTAACCTCCGTTGCATTAAATGGAGAATACCAAAAACCCTGCACCTTACCGCGTATATGCTTTGAAGAAGGATCAAATAAGTTCTTATAATTCTGTGCCCGCAACATATATTTTTGGTACACCGAATCATTCCCTATCCATTTTGCCATTTGGGCAATGCACCAATCATCATATGCATACTCTACCGTTTTTGATGCGCTTTCATGGTCCGCATCATTGCTTACAAAACCTTCTTGCATATACTGCGGCAAGCCAAAACGATTGCTTTCGGCGTAATCAGTCATTGCCTTGAGTGCCAATGTTGCATCAAAATTTCGAATACCTTTTTGGTAAGCATCTGCAATCACCGGCACAGAATGATACCCAATCATGCAAAAGGTTTCATTGCCACTTAACTCCCATACTGGCAGCATACCGCCATACTTATATTGTACTAAAAACGTATTGATCCAATCACCGGTTCGCTTCCGGTTAATAATGGACATTAATGGATGCAATGCCCGGTGCGTATCCCAAAGAGAAAATACACTGTAGTTGGTAAAATCCGTTGCCCTATGCACTTTCAGGTCAGTACCCCGGTATTCGCCATTTACATCCGTATAAATATTCGGACTTAAACTGGCATGATAAAGCGCTGTATAAAAAACAGTTTGCTGATCCTT
>JBDSBL010000211.1:0-11770 GCA_039921625.1 Chitinophagaceae bacterium | reverse complement strand
CAAATCGTTTTGAAGTAGCAATTGAATTAGCTCACTGCTGCCCCACACTTTAATATCTCCACCATCAGAATTTTTAAGCTTTTTTATGTCCGCTACATTTTGCAGAAAGACAGTGTTTTCCCATGCTGAATTTTTCATGGAGTTGGATAAAACGTATTTGGTGACCTCGTTGATACCCGGCCATTGGGCTGCATTTTTAGGCCAATAAGATTCAAAAATGTCAAAGGTTTTCCGCCCTAAAAGAATATCGGAAGGCTGCATTAGTTTTTCCATTACCTTGCCACCCGCTTCGTCTCCAAAAGGCTCCACCCAACCGCCGTACTTAAAACCGCCTGAGGTATCTTCATCAGGCCCACCGGGTGCTTGCATTACTCCATCTAAGGTCATCATAGAAACGACAATTATTTTTCTCATAATATTTACCTCCGGTCTTTTTTTATTTTAAAAATTAGATATCTGCCATTTATTATTGAAACAAATTTCGCAAAACGAACTGAATTATTGCCGGGGCAAATGAGACAATCTTGGGGGTCGAATAAGACAAGATTAATTGACGTTAAATACCCTAAATTTTAAAAGTGTTTACCCGTTCCTAAGTATCTTATTCATCTTTTTGCCTTTCGCCAATTCATCTACCAATTTGTCTAAATATCTTACCTTCTTCGTTAAAGGGTTTTCTATTTCTTCTATACGATAACCACAAATCAAACCTGTAATAAGATGTGCGTTTTCGTTTATTGTTGCGGCCCCAAAGAAATTTTCAAAAGTTACATTCTCTTTGATCATTTCTTGTAGCCTTTTATTGTCGAAGCCAGTCAGCCACTCAATTACAAGGTGCAACTCTTCTACTGTCCTTCCCTTCTTCATAACTTTTGCTACGTAATGTGGGTACACAGAAGCAAAGGTCATTTTTGCGATGCGATTATTATGTTCAGGCGTTATTTTCATTTCCAGTTTACTTTTATTTACTTAAAGAAGCTTCATACACGTTAAGCATTTCATTACCCACCTCCAACTCTTTTTGGAACACTAATCCTATTTTTTTTAAAAGGGTAATAGACGCTATATTTTCCGGTTTCGTGGTTGCCAATATGTAAGAAAGATTATACTCTAGATTTAATTTTTGCAATACGGCTGTAGTGGCTTCGAAAGCATATCCTTTTTTTGAAAATGCAGGAAGAAAAGCAAAGCCAATATCATGATGATCTAAATAATCTCTTTTTATAAAAGTAATAATGCCAATAGGTTTTTCGCCCTCTTTGATCTTTACAGTCCAATAAACTAAATGCTCAGTACTAGTTACTTTCTTGATGTATGTTGTGGCGTCTTCAAGGGAATGGATATGGCGGTTGCCAATGAATTTAATCCATCCATCTGTATTTAATAATTCAAGAATAAATTGATTATCACTGGCACTTAATGGATTTATCAAAAGCCGCTCGGTGATTAAGGAAAAATTATAACTCATTAACCAAAGCATTTTGTACCAACAAATTAATAGAAATTCAATTTCTTAATAATGAATACAACGCTTGGGCAATTAGATAATGCATTAAGTATTCTTTAAAACAAACAAAGCCTTGTTTCTTTATTACACATCAAACAACATTCCCGCACCACCATAAGCAGGAGGCACTTTGCCTAAATGTTTGTACGCTTTTTCGGTGGCTTCCCTTCCTCTTGGTGTGCGTTTTAAAAAACCTTCTTGTATTAAAAAAGGTTCATACACTTCCTCCAAGGTGCCTGCTTCCTCACCTACAGAAGTAGCTATAGTGGTAATGCCTACCGGCCCGCCCTTAAACTTTTCAATGATGGTACTAAGGATACGATTGTCCATATCATCAAGCCCGTGTTCATCTACATTTAGTGCTTTCAGTGCATGTTGGGTAATGCCCATATCTATTTGATTGTCGTTGAGCACCTGTGCAAAATCCCGCACTCTTCTAAGCAGGCCGTTGGCTATACGCGGAGTACCACGACTTCTTCTAGCTATCTCCCCGGCTGCATCCGTAGATATAGTAGCATTGAGGATGGATGCGGACCGAAGTACAATTTTTTTAAGTGTTTCTGCATCGTAGTATTCCAACCTTGATTTAATAGCAAAGCGGGATAGCAAGGGAGCGGTCAATAATCCACTGCGGGTAGTAGCTCCAATAAGAGTAAAAGGAGAAAGGTTTATTTGTATGCTGCGGGCATTGGGCCCGCTGTCTATCATGATGTCGATCTTATAATCTTCCATGGCACTATAGAGGTACTCCTCTACCACGGTACTTAGGCGATGGATCTCATCTATAAATAAAACGTCATTTGGCTCCAGGCCAGTAAGCAAGCCAGCCAGATCACCGGCCTTTTCAATCACCGGGCCTGATGTTTCTTTTATGTTTACTCCCAGTTCGTTGGCTACTATCCTGGATAAAGTTGTTTTACCCAAACCCGGAGGGCCGTGAAAAAGTACATGGTCCAAAGCTTCGCCACGCAACTTGGCGGCACGTATAAATATCTGGAGGTTTTCAATGATTTGCGGTTGCCCGGCAAAGGCCGCAATCTCCGATGGGCGAATGCCGTTTTCAAATTCCCTGTCGGCCGAAGTAAGGCCTTCTTTATCGTTGGTTAAATTAGGATTGCTCATATGGTGATAGCCCGTAAAGATACCGCATTTACCAAAATTTTTAGTACCTGCCTTGTGTAAATAAACCGTACCACACCGTCCATTTTTTAAATCAAATAAAGCAATTTGGGCAACAGCAGGCAGATGAAAATATGATAAAGAGTAACCCGTTTTTTTGGGACCCCATTCACCTACCATCAACCAATAATCAGGAAAAAAGTCCGGAAAGAAAGTAGGGGTCGGGGCAATTTAATAAATAAGCATCCCGATCAGAAAGAGAGCACACTCCCGGGTAATCTCCCTTGCCTTCCCCCATATCCAAAATGATCTGAAAATGCAGGTGCGGCGGCCATTGGCCGTTTTCTTCCGGTTTGCCAAAAGAAGCAATCCACTCGCCCTTTTCCACTGTTTGCCCTTCCCGTTTGTCTTCTATAGAATGCAGGCTCAGGTGGCCATACAATGTGTGAAATATAATACCTGCTACCTGATGCTCCAATATAAGGGTGGCCCCATAATCACCAAAGGCATTGTTGAATGCAAAGCTGTGCACCACTCCCTCTAAGGGTGCATACACAGGAGTGCCTTCCTGTCCCCAAATATCAAGACCAAGGTGCCACCTGCGTGGTTCTTCCACTGCATCAAATACAGCACTGCGACTGTAGATGGTGCGGTGCTCATTGTACCCTCCTACTCCGTAGGTAGCGCCTGCTGTTTCTAATTTATTTTTTATGTATTGAGAAAATAGGTAGGTGTCCTTTAAAATTTCATCATTCAATTCCCCGTTGCTGGCTGTAAAGTCCATGTGAAGAAGTGTATCCTTATTTGGCAAATAAGGAACAACGGAATGAAAATCATTCCTGTAATTTTTTACCGCTCCTATAAATTCATCTCCCTGCAGCATGTTTAGTTTCCTAACTTTAGTACGCTCTAAAACTAAATCTTTTATTATGAGAAAATTACTTCTTCTCGTATCGTTTCTTGTACGTACTGCTTCGCTTTTTGCGCAGCAAACGCCACTGTGGCTGCGCTATCCTGCCATATCTCCGGATGGTAAAACCATTGCCTTTAGCTACAAAGGGGATCTGTATAAAGTGCCGGCGGCCGGTGGCGATGCATACCCAATCACCCTGCACGAAGCTTATGATTTTATGCCGGTGTGGAGCCACGACGGAAAGTATCTTGCCTTTGCCTCTGACCGCTATGGCAACTTTGATGTATATGTAATGCCGGCCGCCGGTGGCGAAGCAAAGCGATTAACCTACCACTCCGCCAACGATGTGCCGTATGATTTTACCCCGGATAATAAAACAGTTTTGTTTGGTACAAATCGAAATGATGTTTACACCTCTGCACGTTTTCCACAAAAAAATATTTTTCAAAAGTTGTATGAAGTGCCGGTAGCCGGCGGCCGGTCTGTAATGTATAATTCTGCGGGAGCAGAATTTGCCAACTTCAATTCCAAAGGTGATAAAATTATTTTTCAGGATCGGAAGGGGTATGAAGATGCTTACCGCAAACACCACACATCAGCTGTGACCCGCGACATCTGGATGTATGATACCAAGAAGGATGACTACACCCAACTATCTTCATTTGATGGTGAAGACCGCAACCCGGTATGGGGTGGAGATGATAATACTTACTACTTTTTAAGTGAGAGCGGAGGCAGTCAGAACATTTATAAAGGAACCGTTGGAGCTAAAGAGTCAGTGCCATTAACTAAATTCAAAGACAACCCGGTTCGCTTTTTATCAAGAGCTACTGATGGCACTCTTTGCTTTACTATTGATGGGGAATTATATACAATGAAGGAAGGAACCTCTCCAAAAAAAGTAGCCGTTACCATCAGTACAGATACAAGAACAAATTCAGAAAAAATAATTCCGGTAAATGCCAACGTAACGCAGACCGCCTTATCTCCCAATGGAAAAGAAATTGCTTTTGTGGTGCGTGGAGAAGTGTTTGTAACATCAGTAGAAGGCGGCTATACCAAACGCATTACCAACACGCCGCAGCAAGAGCGCACCGTAAAGTTTAGTCCCGATGGAAGAAGCTTGTATTATGCATCTGAAAGAGGCAATAGTTGGGATATTTATCGTGCTTATATTGACAGAAAGGAAGAGCCTTACTTCTATGCGGCAACGGTTATAAAAGAAGAGCCGCTGGTGGCTACACCAGCAGAAGAATTTCAACCGGAACTATCTCCTGACGGTAAAGAAATAGCCTATCTGGAAGAACGAAATATTATAAAAGTGTACAACATTGCCTCCAAAAAAAGCAGAACCATTATTCCGCAAGGCGTTAATTTTTCTTATGCCGATGGAGATCAATATTACACCTGGTCGCCCGATGGAAAATGGATTGCTTTGAATTCTTCCGAAGGTCGGTGGGGTGCTTCTGAAGTAGCCCTGATGAAAGCAGATGGCAGCGGCGAACGCATGAACCTGACGCAAAGTGGCTTCTTTGATGAAAGCCCAAAATGGGCCTTTGGTGGCAAAGCACTTTTATGGACTACTGACCGCGATGGAAAAAAACCTTTGGCTTACCAGGGTGCCCGCGAAGAAGATGTGTATGCCATGTTTTTTGATCAGGAGGCTTATGATAAATTTAAATTATCCAAAGATGAATTTGCGCTGGCTAAAGAACGTGAAGACAAAGAGAAAGAAGATAATAAAAAGGATTCTGCCAACAAGATTGCTCCGCCCCAAAAGGGCTGGCAGCCTCTGTTTGAAGGTTTGGAAAATCGCAAGCTGCGGCTCACCATCAATTCAGCAAACCTCTCTGATTATATATTAAGTGCTGACGGAGAAAAATTATTTTTTACGGCCCGAATGGAAAAAGGCTACGACCTGTGGGTAGCCAATCCCCGCACCAAAGAAACCAAGTTGTTGGCAAAGCTCGATGGTGGTCCGGCTGGCCTTGATGTGAGCAAAGACGGTAAAAGTATTTTTGTAGTGAGTGATGGAAAGATCGTAAAAGTAGATGCAGAAAGTGGCAAAATAGCTCCGGTAACAGTGAATGGAGAAATGGTATTGAAAGCTGACGGAGAACGGGCTTATATTTTTGACCATGCCTGGCGGCAGGTTGCCAAGAAATTTTATGATCCGAAAATGACAGGTGTTGATTGGAATAAATACCACGATACCTACGCCAAATTTCTACCCTACATCAACAATAATTTTGATTTTCAGGAACTGCTAAGTGAGTTCTTGGGAGAATTAAATGCCTCGCATACAGGAGGACGTTTTTCACCCCCACAAGTGAATACGGATGCTACGGCTTCTCTTGGTTTGCTGTACGATGAAATGTACAATGGCAATGGCATTAAAGTGATGGAAGTATTGTCCGGCGGGCCTTTTATCAATGCCAAAACCAAAATCAAAAAAGGAGTGATCATTGAAAAAATAGATGGAGAAACTATAACGGCTTCAGACGACTGGGCCCGCTTATTAAACCGGAAAAACAGTAAAAATATATTGCTGTCTTTATACGATCCGGAAACTAAGCAACGCTGGGACGAAGCAACTAAACCCATTACCCAGGGAGAAGAACAAGTATTGTTGTACAACCGTTGGGTAGCAATGAATCGTAAAAAAGTAGAGGAACTATCCAATGGCAAAGTAGGCTATGTGCATGTGCAAGGCATGAACGATGCAAGCTACAGAACCACCTATGAAGATGTGTTGGGAAAGTCAGTAGGTAAAGAAGCCTTGATTGTGGACACCCGCTTTAATGGCGGCGGCTGGCTGCACGATGACTTGGTGACTTTTTTAAGCGGAAAGAAATACCTTAATTTTTCGCCGCAGGGAGTTGCCGCTACATCCGGTGAGCCAGCCAATAAATGGACCAATCCATCAACCGTCATTATGAGTGAAAGCAATTATTCCGATGCCTTTATTTTTCCCTATGCATACAAAGCACTGGGCATTGGCAAACTGATTGGGATGCCGGTAGCCGGCACAGGCACGGCGGTGTGGTGGGAAACACAAATCGATCCAACGCTCGTATTTGGCATCCCCATGATCGCCACTATTGGCAAAGAAGGGCGGCCCACAGAGAACCTGCAATTAGAGCCCGATATCAAAGTGCCCAATGATTACAAATCAGTATTAAATGGCAAAGATCCGCAACTGGAAAGAGCCGTAAAAGAAATGCTGGAAGAAATAAAAAACAAGAAAAAAGATTTTTAAAAAACTGTATCAATCAAAAGCCTCAGAAAATTCTGAGGCTTTTTTTATGTAGCCGGCACCTGGATTTCTATGGTACATTGGTTGCGTCGCTCCGTTCAACAATGGGTACTTCTATTGGGCTTTTTGATTTATAAAATCATTAGTGTCCTTACCATTTATTCTTAAAAATATGGCGTGGCACACTAGCCGTAGTGACAGTAGAAAAAAGCACCAAAAAATAAAAATCTATAAAACAACTTTTGCCAATACCGGAAAATGATCTGATGAAAAACGACCTTCCCAACTTTCGGATAAAGTAGCATGTTGCAGCACTTTTATATTTCCTTTTATAAAAATAAAGTCAATAGGTGCCGTATAAATTTCTTTCGGTCCAAAGGCTGTGAAGGTACCTTCCGGCCCATAGTGTGGCTGTAGAGATTGGGATTTACTATCCTTTAAATGCAATGGGTTGGAGCTGTCCATTATTACTAAAATTGGTTCATCAGTTGGCTGCGCATTGAAATCGCCGGTGATGATGGCTTTGCTTTTTCCGGCAATAGAAGCTACTTTTTGCAATAGCAATCGGGCACTTTCGCGGCGGGCTATTTTACCCATGTGGTCAAAGTGCGTATTAAAATGAAAGAAAACTACCCCTGTTTTTTTATCCTTGAATTGGGCCCAGGTCACCACTCTCGGCAGCGCAGCATCCCATCCTTTTATGCCCGCTACGTCCGGTTGCTCAGATAGCCAAAACGTATTAGATTGAAGCACCTTCAACCGGGTTGTATCATAAAAAATGGCCGAATACTCCCCTCTCTTTTTTCCATCATCGCGGCCTACACCCAGCCATTTATATTGCGGCAACCGTTCACTCAAATCTATTAATTGGCCAAGCAGTGCTTCCTGCACTCCTACAATAGTGGCTTCGTGAAATAAGATCTGTGAAGCAACTTTGTCTTTGCGCAAAGGCCATGCATTTAAACTGTCACCGGGATTGTTGTAGCGGATATTAAAAGTGATCACATTTATGGGCTGTTGAGCCCACAAGCAAATGGGAAACAGAAACAAAAGAAAGGGCAATAATTTTTTCATGATACCGTCTTTAAAATGTTGCCAATAAAAACCCAAAACAAGAGCCATGCTTACGGGGTGAAATATATGTTCGTATGTTACGTTTATGGGAAATGCCATTCCCATCCGACAATATGAAAATACTTTTCTTTTTTCTTATCCTCTTTTCACTTTCAGCATTATCAGCTACCGCCCAACCAATAACAGGTGTGTGGAAAGGAAAGATTGACCGCAAAAAAGTAGAAGTGAAAATTATTCAAAATGGCGATAGCCTTACCGGCACTTCTTATTATTTTGAAACACCTCTTAATTACCGGCGCTACACCATCAAAGGATATTTTAATCCTGTAGATAATAGCGTCGTTTGGTGGGATGACCGACTGATAGAAGAAAAGGGAATTAAGGCCCTAATCAATCCAGGAAAAATTCCGCTCCTTTCCGTTGCGGATTTTAATTGCCCCGGGGGAGGACAAATGTTTTTGGATGGAAAAGCAGCTCAAAAAGAAGACCCGGAAAATACCAAGGGCCCTGTGGGGTTGACAAAAACAGGCAACACCAATTTCCCGGATGAGTGGGATTTTATAATTGATAATTTTATGGTGGGCACCAATGATCCTTACCTTATTGATAGTGTCGCACTCATTGCTTTTACGGAGGTGCCAAAAAAAATCATTGAGATAAAAGAACAAACCATTCCCGTGGCTACAAGAAAAAAGGCAGAGGTAGAAACAGTTCCCGTAATGCAGCAGCCACCTTTAAAAGAAGAAACAAAAACTATTGCACCGCCTTTAACTATTCAGGAAAAATTTACTGGACGCAAAAAAATATTGATGGCGGAATTACCAATAGAAGGTGATTCTATTGAGCTTCGTTTTTATGATAATGCACAGGTGGATGGTGATTCTATTTCGCTTTTTTTAAATGAACAATTGATCTTTCAACACATTCGCCTCACTGCCAATGCCTATACCATCAAGCTGCCAACTTATAACTTAACCGATACATCGGAATTGATAATGGTAGCAGAAAATTTAGGATCTATTCCACCCAATACTGCTTTTATGGTTGCCATTGTAGGAGATAAAAGATATGAAGTAAACCTCACGAGTACCGAAGCTACGAGTGGATTGATCCGGCTACGAAAATTGGCTAAGAAAAGCGGTAATTAGCTATCCAATATTAGAGAGTGGTGGAATAACTTCTGCTACCTGTTTAAGCGAAGCGCCTTACCGTTCTTCGGTTCATTTTTTGCTACCTATTTCATAAACCGTTCATGCCATACACAAAAACTCTTTGCTTTTTTCTCTTTTTAACTTGTGCGCTTACCTTCTCTTGCCAAAGCCAGGAAAGTAAAAAGAAACATAAAAAAGAACATAAAGAAAAGAAAGCTGCAATGGCCAACAGCGAAAGATCTCATGCAACTGCAGGTAGTGCCTTTGATTGTAATACGGCCTGGAAATATGTTTACAATCCAGACCGGCTTAAAATAAAAAAGCAGTGCACAACGGTAACTGGAATTATACGCGAAAGTAATGCAGATGATGACGGTGATCAGCACATGCTGCTGCAACTTGATAGCGGACAAGAGGGACTGCTGACCGCCCGCAACACTAAGAAAAAGGAAGGCTTTTTGGTAATAGAAGTAGTATGTGCCAATGATCCAAAATTAAAGAAAGTAGGGACCACTTGCAAGGGTTATTTAAATGGGATTGCCATACCTGCCTTAGGAACGCACGTAAAAGTAACGGGAAGCTATGTGATTGACAGCCATAACGGCTGGGCGGAGATTCATCCGGTTACCAAGATTGAAATGCTGTAAATGGCCATACATAAACTACAAAGGATTTATGCCTTTTGATAGGATACATTACGGGTAACGAAATTTATCAGTTTGGGAGCCGCTTTAACTGAAAATTTATACTACCACATTCACCATCTTTCCTTTCACAAAAATTATTTTCTTGGGAGTTTTTCCTTCCAGCCATTTTTGTATCACAGCATTTTGAAGTACGGTTTCTTCTACCTGTTGCTGTGTTGCAGTCAGGTTTATAACAATCTGTGTACGCATTTTTCCATTTATGGAAATTGGATATTCCTTGCTGCTTTCAACCAAATATTTTTCTTCCAGTTTGGGATAAGAAGAATCGAGTATAGAAGTCCCATCCTCGCCTTCCCCGAAGGGAAAGGACCGGCCTAGTTGGTGGTACAGCTCCTCGCTTATGTGTGGTGCATAAGGAGTCAGTAATATTAATAATGGCTCTAAAATTTCTTTTTTGTGGCACTTTAGATCAGTGAGTTCATTGACGCAAACCATAAAGGCACTCACCGCCGTATTGAACGAAAAACGCTCTGTGTCTTCTTCAATCTTTTTGATGGTTTTGTGGAGGATTTTTAGTTCTTCAGGGGTTGCGTTTTCATCAGTAACTAAAAAAGTTTCTTCATTATAAAACAATCGCCATAGTTTTTTTAGAAACCGATGCACGCCCTCGATTCCTTTGGTATCCCATGGCTTGCTTTGATCAATGGGTCCTAAAAACATTTCATACATGCGAAAAGTATCAGCCCCATATTTTTCAACAATGTTGTCTGGGTTTACCGTGTTGTACTTTGACTTGGACATTTTTTCTACTTCCGTACCGCAGATATAGGCTCCATCCCCGCCTTCCCCTGCTGGGAAGGAGACAGATCCATCTTCAAGAATAAATATGGAGTTCTCATATTCAGATTTCCAGGCTCTAAACTTTTGGATGTCGAGTTCAATGCCGTCGACAAGGTTTACATCCACTCGAATATTTGTTATCCCTACTTTATCTTTTAATGCCAATTGTTCTAAATAGGGATAGTCGGGAATTTTTTGTTTTATTATTGAACAAATATTTGATAAAGAATCTTGAAAATTAATTTGGTTATAAAATTTATGAGAAACAAATATTGGTTTTTGAATATTAATATTTATGTCTTTTAATAGTAGGCCAGTACTTTCATAAGCATCTAATCTATAAACATACCTACTGCTCCCTTGAATCATTCCCTGATTCAATAACTTCTTAAACGGCTCATCAAAAGAAATGTAACCCAGATCGAACAAGCATTTCGTCCACATACGGCTGTACAGCAAATGACCTACGGCGTGTTCTGTTCCACCCACATACAAATCAACCTGGTTCCAATAGCTGCTAATATTTTTATCGCAAAAAGCCTGTTCATTGTGCGGATCCATGTACCGCAAAAAATACCAACTGCTGCCTGCATAACCAGGCATCGTGTTCGTTTCTAAATGTTGTTCGGTCCATTCCGGAATATTGGCTAATGGTCCTTCTCCTTCCGGACCGGGTTTGTAACTTTCAACATAAGGCAACTGTAGCGGCAGCTC
The DNA here is from genome assembly GCA_039921625.1 of Chitinophagaceae bacterium. Lineage (GTDB taxonomy): Bacteria > Bacteroidota > Bacteroidia > Chitinophagales > Chitinophagaceae > Flavisolibacter. The sequence continues at coordinate 549 of JBDSBL010000211.1, read as the reverse complement.
ACTTTCCTCCAACGGATACGCTATTCCATCAATCCATTTTATAGGAAAGGGTTCGCCCCAATAACGCTGCCGGCTAAAGGCCGCATCGCGCATTTTAAAGTTTACTTTTCGCCGCCCAATCTCTTTTTCTTCCAATTCTTTTATCACTACCTCAGAAGCTCCATCGTAATTCATACCGGTTAAGAAACCACTGTTCTCCAGCACTAAATCTTTGGATGCATAGGCTTCCTCGCCAGTGTAAGCATCTCCCACAATATTGGTAATCGGGAGGTTGAAATGTTTCGCAAATTTGTGGTCGCGTTCATCGCCACTTGGCACAGCCATAATGGCTCCTGTACCGTATCCGGCCAACACATATTCCGATATCCAAATAGGTATGGGCTTTCCATTAAAAGGGTGAACTGCATTGGCTCCCGTAAACACTCCACTAATCTTTTTCTCAGCCATGCGTTCGCGTTCGCTGCGACTTTTTACATAGGCAATATATTCTTCCACCTCTGCTTTCTGGCTCTCTGTAGTTATCTTTTCTACCAACTCATGCTCCGGAGC
>JBDSBL010000210.1:0-9184 GCA_039921625.1 Chitinophagaceae bacterium | reverse complement strand
ACTATAATACTACTTAAATTTTGATAGATTCATTGCAATTTTTAAGAAGCGAAATACTTATTGTTTCCGGGTAATTCTTATTCTAAATTATAGTAGGCCATCGGGATGATTTAAATCTTATCTGATACTTTTTTTCTTTTTATAAACTTACCCGAACCTTTCTCCAACTTGCATTCATTGTTCGTTATTGCAACGGCCCCTCTTAATAAAACGGTTTTTACTTTCCCTATTACCTCCCAACCTTCATAAGCGGAATAATCTACATTCATGTGGTGGTGCTTTGCTGAAATGGTATGCCTTTCTTCAGGATCAAAAATTACGAGATCAGCATCCGAACCTATTGCGATGGTGCCTTTTTGTGGAAACATACCAAAGATTTTTGCCGGATTGGTGCAGGCAATTTCTACAAATTTATGTATCGAAATCTTACCCTTATGTACTCCTTCCGAATACAATAATTCCATCCGGTGTTCTATGGCCGGATGCCCATTTGGTATTTTAGAAAAATCCTTTTCACCCATTAATTTTTGGCTCCACATAAACGGGCAATGATCCGTAGCCACTACATTTACAAGGCCCTGATTGATACCGGCCCAAAGGGTTTCCTGGTCCTTCTTTTGTCGCAGTGGAGGACTCATAACTACCTTGGCTCCTTCAAAATCATTTTCATACAAAGACGCATCAAGAAGAAGGTATTGGATGCAAGTTTCTACAAACAAGTGTTGGTTCCTCCTTGTTGCATTTCGCACTGCATTCAAGGCGCCTTCGCAGGTCAGGTGCACAATGTATCCGGGGCAACCGGTATAATGAATCATATCTGCAAATCGCTCTGAGGCTTCGGCCTCCGTTACCTCCGGTTGCGATAACCAATGATATAGCGGCGACAGCTTTCCTTCCTCGCGGTGCTTTTGCACGAGGTAATCAATCATATCTCCATTGGTAGCATGCACCGTCACCATGCCGCCGCATTTTTTTACTTCTTCCATTAACCCGATCATTTGCCGGTCGTCAATCATCAGGGCTCCTTTGTAAGCCATAAATGTTTTGAAAGAAGTAATGCCCTCCACTTCCACAAAATGCTTAATTTCTTTTTTTGTGGCTTCATTAAAATCCGTCACCGCCATGTGAAAACTATAATCTCCCACGCAATTATTTTCAGATCTGGATCGCCATTCATCTAATGCGGCTTGCAAGGAAGCTCCTTGTTTTTGGAGAATAAAATCGATCACGGTGGTAGTACCTCCATATAGGGCTGCCCGCGTGCCAGTTTCATAGGTATCGGAAGAAAACGTTCCCATAAAAGGCATGTCCAAATGCACATGCGGATCAATGCCTCCGGGAAAAATATACTTGCCCGAAGCATCAATTACTTCATCCGCAGCCATGGTTAGATTGAGCCCTATGGCCCTTATTTTTTCTCCTTCTATAAAAATATCAGCCGTGGAGTCTTCCGATGCGGTGATGATTCTTCCATTTTTAATAAGTAGTGACATGAATTATTTAGAGGTTTGAATAGTAAGTGACGGGATATTTTTTTCTATAAAAACTTCTTTGGTTGGTGAAATAAATTTTCCTTTCATCATCCATAAATAAGTAATACCAGAAACAAAAAAACCAACAAACCAGGCATAGTTGTAAAGATTAGAAAGAGGCGCCCACACCTGGTCTTTGCCTACTACATTAATGGTGGTCAGGAAGCCGGGCACATTGGGCAAAATTCCTAATAGCAGCGCAACAATTGCATATTTGTTAAAGCCATTATTGTAGGTATAGATTCCATTGGATAGGTAAAGATCTTTTACTATTAGTTGTTGCTTTCTTATAAAAAAATAATCTGCGATCATGATACCACCAATGGGACCCAACAAACTGGAATATCCTACCAGCCAGGTAAAAATGTAACCCGTAGGATCTGCAACTAATTTCCAAGGAAAAATAAAAATGCCTATTACTCCGGTGATATATCCACCGGTCCTGAAATTTATTTTCTTGGGAGAAAGGTTTGAAAAATCGTTGGCGGGACTGACAATGTTTGCAGCAATATTTGTAGCCAATGTGGATATGGCCACAGCAATCATGGCCAGACTTACCAAAAGTTTGTTTTCAAATTTACCGGCCAAAACAACCGGATCCCAGATGGTGGTGCCATAGATTATAGTAGTAGCAGAAGTGACCACCACTCCTATAAAAGCAAACAACGTCATAGATGTAGGCAGGCCAATGGACTGACCACGTACCTGCGCTTTTTGGCTTTTAGCATAGCGGGTAAAATCTGGAATGTTTAAAGAAAGAGTAGCCCAAAAACCAACCATGCCCGTAAGTGCGGGAAAAAAGAAAGTCCAGAACTGACTACTATTGGTAAACTTGGATGGTGTTTTTAAAATTGGTCCGAGGCCATGGGCGGCCGTGATAGCCCAATACAAAAGTGCCAAGGCGGCAAGAGGCAAAAAGAACGCTTTAAACACCAAAAGTTTCCGGATGCTTTCTACACCGAGGTATACCACAAACATATTCAACAGCCAAAACAAAAAGAACGTAATAGCAGGTCCTGTGGCCAAGCCGAACGAGGCGGGGAAAATGGGAGGCAGATTTTCCAGCGAAGGCATCCATAACCGAAGCATTTGATACAAGGCAAAGCCACCGATCCACGTTTGAATACCAAACCAACCGCAGGCAACTATAGCTCTTAAAATAGCAGGAATATTAGCGCCTTTTGTACCAAAAGAAGAACGGACCAAAACAGGAAATGGAATACCATACTTCGCTCCAGCCCGGCCATTTAAGATCATGGGTATCAGCACAACAGTATTGCCAATGAAAATGGTGAGGATAGCTTGCCACCAATTCATGCCTCCCTCTATAAGTGAAGAGGCCAACATATAAGTAGGAATGCACAGACTCATGGAAATCCAGAGAGCTGCATAATTCCAGGTGCCCCAGGTACGTTTTTCCAAAGGTACTACAGCCAGGTCTTCATTGTAAAGGGCAGTGCTCTTTTGTGGCTCATCCTGATTCATAAAACAGTTATTTGGAGGCTACCATTTTTAAAATTTGTAAGTGCGGTGGTAGTATCAATCTTTGCACGTGTAAGATTTATTTTTATAAATGCCTGCCTCTTCTTTTATCAAGTTTTAGAACTATTTAATGACATATTCATCAGCAATTTTAATGGCTTCACTGATAATAGCGAGGCCCTCATCTATTTGTTCTTTTGTGACGCACAGCGGAGGAGCTATGAACACATAATTCCATCGAACAAAGGTGTACATACCTAATTCTTTTATTCGGGCAGCCACCTTATTCATTACCAGCATTTCATCCGGCTTTGCATTAAATGGGGCCATAGGCACTTTTGTTTTTCTGTTTTTTACCAACTCAAGACAACCGAGTAATCCCTTGTTCCTCCAATCGCCAATGGAGGGATGTTTCTCCATTAATAAAACAATTTGTTCGTCAAGGTATTTTCCCATTCTTGCTGCATTTTCTATAAGGTTGTCTTCTTCATAAATCGCAAGCGTTTCTAATGCGGCTGCACAACAAACCGGGTGGGCGGAATAAGTTAATCCGAGTGGCAATACCGTATCATCATACCGGGCGGCAATACGGTCGCTCACCATCAGGCAGCCAAATGGAAGATAACCGCAGGTTAAACCTTTTGCCATCGCAATCATATCCGGTATCATATCATGGTGTTCAAATCCAAACCATTTGCCAGTACGGCCAAAGCCACTCATCACCTCGTCCATGATTAATAAAATCCCGTATTTATCACACATTTGGCGTACTGCTTTTAAATAACCATTTGGGTATAAAAAGCAACCCGAAGATCCTGATTGGCCTTCTAATAATATAGCGGCAATATTGCCGGGTCCTTCGTAAGCAATAATGCGTTCTAAACCTGCAGTAGTTTCCTGTAGCAAGGCTTCTTCGCCATACTCCCAACGGTAGGAATAAGGCAGATCAAAGTGTACAAAGTTTGGTGCCTGCTGTGCATCTACCGGTATTTTGCGGGGATCACCGCTGGCTGTCATAGCTCCATTGGAAGATCCATGATACGATTGATAGCGGGTTAAAATTTTATGACGGCCTGTATATAATCTTGCCAGTTTTATTGCATTTTCAATTGACGTTGCTCCGCATAAAGTAAAGAATGCTTTATTTAAATCTCCGGGACAGATCTCTGATAATTTTCGTCCCAAATCGCCACGGACTTTTGTTACACAGCTTGGGGTCACATAGCTGACTTCCTGCATTTGTTTTACCACGGCATCCGTTATTCTTTGATCTCCATGCCCTATGTTTACATTCATCAGGCCCGATGAGAAATCTAGATAGCGTTTGCCTTCATAGTCATATAGATAAACGCCTTCTGCATTTTTAACGGCTATGGGAGAAGTTCCTTTTTGCTTGCTCCAGGAGAAAAGGGTAAAGGCTTGATTTTCCTGAATTATTTCTTCTGATTCAATGTTTAATAAAGTTTCCATTTACTGTTTCTTTTGATGAATTTATTCTTTTACGTTGAAGCCGATACGTTTTCTGTTTTCCCATGTTTTTTTGCTTCCTTTTTCATCGAGCAGGTTTTCCATGGCATCATATATTTGGGTTAGCTGCACATCGTGTTCGCCCAGTTTTTCTTTCAATTCGTTCAATTGAATTTTGGTATCTACATCTTTCAATAATATTCTTCTTATTTCTACAAATGCCCGCATGATGGCAATGTTCATGTTTATGGCTTTATCAGAGTTTAAGATTCCGCTGAGCATGGCCACACCTTGCTCGGTAAAGGCATAAGGCAAGTACCTTGTTCCCCCTCGTCCCTTTGAGGTTTCATTTTGCAACCTCAAAGTTTGATCTGTATTATCTGAGGTTTCAATCTGAAACTTCAAATCATCAAACTCTTGCTTTGTAAGCTGAAACATAAAATCAATGGGAAACCGTTTGCTATTGCGCTTTACAGAAAGGTTGAGCGCCTTTGTTTCGGTTTCGTATAAAGCCGCCAAATCCCTATCCAGCATTACTCTTTCTCCCCTGATCTCATAAATCCGGTTTTGAATGCTTTGAATAATTTTCAACATTTAATGTATCTTTTAAATCAACAAAAAAGCCTCAAGCGATTGCTAATATAATAGACTTAGCTCATCCAATTTACACCTGCTTCGGGGTTCCATTTCACCGTAGATTTTTTCAGTTTTGTCCAAAATTCAATAGAGCTTTTTCCGGTAATGTCTCCCACACCAAATTTGCTGTCGTTCCAGCCCCCAAAAGAAAATGGTTCTCTTGGAACAGGTACTCCCACATTTACTCCTATCATCCCGGCACTGGCGTGATCAATAATATATCGGGCTGCGCCTCCGTTTTGCGTAAATACAGAAGCCGCATTCCCATAAGGATTTGCATTTTCAATAGCCAATGCTTCTTCCACTGTGTTGGTTCGCATAATAGAAATGACCGGCCCAAATACTTCTTCTTTAGCAATAGACATTTCTGGTTTTACAAAATCAATTACCGTAGGGCCAACATAGGTTCCATTTTCGCTACCCTCCACTACCGTTTTGCGGCCATCTACCAATATTTTGGCTCCCTGCTCTTCGGCCTCGGTTATGTATTGTTCTATTCTATCTTTTGATTCTTTATTAATGACAGCTCCCAAATTTTTACCGGGTATAATGGCTCTAGCTTCCGTTACTATTTTTTGAATAATGTGATCCACATCGCCTACGGCCACCATGGCAGAAGCAGCCATGCACCGCTGTCCGGCGCAGCCACTCATAGAAGCTGCTACGTTTTGTGCGGTCATTTCAGGAATGGCATCCGGCAATACCAGTAAATGATTTTTGGCTCCACCAAGTGCAAGGCAACGTTTAAAATTGTGTGTTGCTCTTTGATATACCATTTTAGCAATCCGCGTAGAGCCCACAAAAGATACGGCCTGTATATCCGGATGATCGCAGATGGCTTCCACTATTTCTACATCACCATGTACAATATTGAATACTCCATCCGGCAAGCCGGCTTCTTGCAATAGCTGCGCAATTTTGCCTGCGCTCAAGGGCACTTTTTCACTTGGTTTTAAGATCATGCAATTGCCCAAAGCAATCGCATTAGGAATGGTCCAGTTGGGTACCATACTTGGAAAATTGAAAGGTACAATGGAGGCAACCACACCTAAAGGCACATGCTCTGTGCGGCATTCTACTCCTTTACTTACTTCAAGCACCTCGCCGGTTACCAACTGCGGTAGGGAGCAGGCAAATTCAGCCAACTCCACACACTTTTCAATCTCAGCTTTTGATTCTGAAAACGTTTTTCCATTTTCTTCAGAACATAGTTGCGATAAGGAATCTACATTTTTTTCTAATAGATATTTGTACCTAAAAAATACCTGCACTCTTTCTTTTATTGGAGTTTTAGCCCAGGCAGGAAATGCTTTTTTTGCAGCCACTATCGCTTCATTTAAAGAAGTAGCAGAGGACATGGGCACCTTCGACAATTCTTCGCCGTTTAAAGGAGATATAACTTGTAAAAAACGATTGCTATCGGCAGCAATAAATTGGCCGTTGATAAAATTTTGAACCGGGGGATATTTCATATAGTTTTTAAAATGAACAATAACAATTTACAATTTTTTGCATAGAAAATATTTTTACGACCATGAATCCAATTTTTGTAAAAAGGTAAAAGTTGTATTGAATTCTAATAATTTATCATTTAATATTTTAATCATTAAAACGGCCTGTGACAATTGCCAAACTTTATAAAAAAGTTCTCCTTACCTTTTTATAAACGGGAAAGACTAAATTGGCTAGCACATGCCTTATCCGGAATTGATTATCTATTTTTTTTTAATTGCATTAATATATTCATCAGTAGGCTTTGGTGGCGGATCCAGCTATCTTGCCTTACTGGCTTTTTATGCGCTGCCATTTAAAGAAATTAGACTCATTGCCTTATTGTGCAACATCATTGTGGTAAGCGGTGGCACCATCCTTTTCATCCGCCAAAAAAGTGTAAACTGGAGAACGATAATTCCACTGATTGCTATTAGCATACCTCTTTCTTATGTAGGCGCCCGATTAAAAATAAGCGAGCAATTCTTTTTTATTTTGCTTGGAAGCACCTTATTAATTGCCTCCATTTTTTTGTGGGTAGATACGGCGCGATGGAAGCAAAATGCATTTAATGAAAAGGAAAAAAATAATTGGATACAAAACGGATTTTTAGGAGGTACCATTGGGTTTATCTCCGGGATGGTTGGGATAGGCGGAGGCATTTTTTTATCGCCATTGCTTAATATATTAAAGTGGGATAAACCTAAAAAAATAGCAGCGGCGGCTACAATATTTATATTAGCTAATTCGCTGGCAGGCATTGGTGGCCAATTATCCAATTGGTCGGGGCTTCCCGATATTTACCAAATAGGATTTCTTTGTCTTGCGGTATTTTTGGGTGGGCAAATTGGTTCAAGAATAGGAATAAAATGGTTGCCTCAATTGGCCGTACGACGGATAACCGCAGTACTTGTATTTGCTGCGGGTGTAGAGGTTTTAATCAAACATATTTCCATCTAAATTAAACGTAAATGACTATAACCGTATTGGCTTTTGGTATTGCTAAGGAAATGATCGGAGGAAGTACTGTCATGTTGCAAGTAAGGGAAGACATTAAAGTAAGTGATTTAAGAATAGTACTCGAGAAGCAATATCCTTCATTGAAAGACCTTACTTCAGTACTGATTGCAGTGAATAATGAATATGCAACAGCTGAAAATAGGATACGTGAAGGCGATGAAATTGCTATCATTCCCCCGGTAAGCGGAGGGTAATTTTTACCATGATTGAAATAAAAATTGAAAAGGAAACCATTAGTGTTGCAGAATGCCTGCAAAAGGCTGCAGTACGTGAATGTGGGGGAATTAATTTGTTTGTAGGCACGGTACGCAGCCACACAAACGGCAAAAAAGTGGAAGCTCTTTTTTTTGAAGCCTATGAAAAAATGGCTTTAAAAGAATTAAGAAAAATTGCTGAGGACTCTATCAAAAATTGGCCAGTCCAAACAATTGTCATCAGGCACCGTGTAGGTACTTTATTGGTTGGAGATATACCGGTGGTTATTGCAGTAGGCGCGGCACACCGTAGTGCTGCATTTGAAGCCTGCCAGTACATTATTGACACGCTAAAACAAACCGTTCCTATCTGGAAAAAGGAAATTTTTAGAGATGGAGAAGTGTGGGTAGCGGCGCATCCTTAGCTTAAACATTTTATAAATAAATTGATTAAACTTCATCTAATATTTTTCAGCATCCTATTTACTTTTTCTCTATCCTGGGGAGTGTTTGCATTGATCAATGCTTCAGGATAAGGAGCAGTAAGTAAATGAGGGTGGTTATTGATCAATACTTTTCTTGGGCAGTTTTGTCCGCTTGATTGTGCTTTTTTTAATACGTCAAAACTAGCCGGTTCCCATATAGCTATTAATGGCTCTGGCAAACTATCATAAGGACTTACAAATGCTGTAGCAATTGCTAAAGCGTCTCTTTTTGTTATTAGAAAAGAAATAGTGTTTTTATCTAATAGGGGAAGGTCGCAGGCAACAACAAGCCATGCAATTTCTGGAGCCGTTTGAAAGGCGGCAAGCATTCCTGCCATTGGTCCGGAATAGGTTGGTTGATCTACTAATAATTTGCATGATTCATTAAAATATTCTTTTTGCTCTTGCCGGCATGATATAAAAACTTCGTGGCAAAAATCCTTCATTAGTTGGGCAACAAAATAATGTTGCTCCTGTCCATGCCATGGTATAGCTCCCTTACTTTGCCCCATGCGGCTACTCTTTCCACCAGCCAATACCAACCCATTTATTTTAGGCAATTGGACTTTCATATTTCCACTCGTTTAAACGCACGTTTGCCTCCACTTTTCTCCATTAGTTTTGTTTCCTTTATCACTATATCGTGGCTCATCCCTTTGCACATATCATATATAGTTAACGCGGCCATTGATGCTCCAACGAGGGCTTCCATTTCCACGCCTGTTTTACCGTTAAGTGTAGCCGTACACGTTATTATTAATTCATTTTCCTCATTGAAATTTATTTCTATGTGACAGTTTTCTAACCCTAAAGGATGGCACAATGGAATAAGGTCACCCGTCTTTTTTGCGGCCATGATACCTGCAATTATCGCCGT
>JBDSBL010000209.1:0-3342 GCA_039921625.1 Chitinophagaceae bacterium | reverse complement strand
GAATTAACATGGCTAAATAGAAAGATTCTATACGCATAGTTGCGTTTCCTTTCTTTCCCTTTTTTTCCAAAAAGAAACTTTGTTGGTGTTGCCTACCTAAAGGTTACTGATAAGTAAGTGCGGCCTGATTTAGATGTATAAATATTATTCAAAATGATACGGTATTGCAAGGAAACACGTTCAAATTTTCAACCACAAATGCTTACCTTAAAATAAAAATATAATGGCGGATGCTTCCAAAATAAAGTTTGAAACCACCTTATTACAAATGGGAAATAATACGGGGATCTCTGTACCGCCGGAGGTAGTAGATAAGTTAGGTGCGGGTAAAAAGCCTCCTGTACTGGTCACCGTAAATGACTTTTCTTACCGAAATAGTATTGCGGTGATGGCTGGCAAATTTATGATTGGCGTTTCTGCCGCCATAAGAGAGCAAACAGGATTGAAAGGAGGAGATAAAGTCACGGTACAATTGGAGGTAGATACTGCCCCAAGAGTGGTAGTGCTGCCAAAGGATTTAGAGGAAGCTCTGGATAAAAACCTAAAAGCAAAAACGTTTTATGACTCCCTTTCTTACAGCAACAAAAGGAGATATGTAGCACCAATTGATGATGCCAAAACGGAAGAAACGAGAATAAAAAGAATAGCTAAAGCTATCAAGGATTTATGTGACCAAAAGAAATAAGTATAGCATTTCATCTTGAACCTTTTAACCAAAAAAATGAAATCAATATTTGAAAAGGAGACGCGGGAAGAACTTCTAAAAAGAATTGAATTAGTTGATGAAAAAAGAGTGGCTTTATGGGGAAAAATGACCGTTTCTCAAATGATAAAGCACTGTAATCAATGGGATGAAATGGCTTTGGGCAAAGTAAAATACAAACAATCTTTATTAGGAAAGTTATTTGGCAAAATGGCATTGAAAGGAATGTTGAAAGATGCAGAAATTAAGAAGAACTTACCAACGGTTCCCTCTTTTGCTATAAAGGATCAACCGGACTTTGCAACAGAAAAAAGAAAATGGCTCAACCTTGTAGCCGAGTACGAAAATCTCAAAAGTGATGGAATTATGCATCCTTTCTTCGGTGCTTTGAATAAAGAAAGGACTGGGATTTTTGCTTACAAACATGCCAACCATCATCTCTTACAATTTGGTTGCTAAAAGTAGAAGGACGTTCATTAATATAGCGGCACAACTATAATGCTATTCCATAATTTAAAAATGCAACATGCAGGCAACTGATTTATTATTGAGAAAAACCGTTATCACTGACCTGGAAATTTTTTATCTATTTCAATGTGATGAAAAGGCAATTCAACTAGCGGCCTTTACACCTAATGATCCGCACAACAAAGAAGCCTATTTGGATAAGTATTCAAAATTATTAATCGATCCTACCATCAACATGCAAACCATATTGTGGCAACAATCGATAGCCGGTAGTGTATCCAAATATGAAATGGAAGGAGATGCAGAAATCACTTATTGGATAGACAGGAGGTGGTGGGGAAAAGGAATAGCTTCTGCTGCGTTGAAAAAATTTCTTACCATGGAAAGTGCAAGACCCATCTTCGGAAAGACAGCTTGGGACAACATCGGTTCTCAAAAAGTATTAGAGCACAATGGCTTTAAACTGATAGGGAAAGACAGAGGTTTTGCCAATGCAAGAAAAATGGAGATTGAAGAATTCATATTTAAGCTGGAAAAATAAAGTACAAAACTTACACTAAAATGTTGCACCACCACCTGTCTTTTGCATTCACATCCTGTTAACATCGTCTTCATGAATAAGGCAAATGCAGCCCTGCAATGTATTTCCAAAGAAGAGTTTAGTTAACTACATTTTCGTGCTAAGAAAATAAGCTCCCGTGGCATACCTATTGTACTCTTCTTGTCATTCTATTAAAATTTAGAAAAAATCAATATGAGTAAATCAATGAAATCAACTTCCAATTCCAGTGGAGAGAAAGCAGGCAGTGGCTATCCCTCACCCGCTTTGCTTGCCACTCCTACAGATTTAAAAAATGAGGAAGTAAAAAACGTAGCCACCTGCGTAAATCCCTTAATTGCAGATGCGTTTGCGCTGTATACAAAAACTAAAAATTTCCATTGGCATTTATCCGGTTCGCACTTCCGCGATTATCATTTATTATTTGATGAACAAGCAGAGGCAATTTTTGACAGTATTGATATTTTGGCGGAAAGATTAAGGCGTATTGGCGCCACTACCATTAGGAGCATCAGCCATATTTCTCAGTTGCAAACCATCCAGGATAATAATGATGATTTTGTATCTCCGGATAAAATGATTGCAGAATTATTAAGCGATAATCAGCATATAGCCCGCAATCAACGTGCTGCTATCAAAATTACGGAGGACAACAATGATTCTCCTACCAGCAATATTTTACAGGAATTGCTAGATGCCACGGAGCGAAGAATATGGTTTTTATTTGAAATCAGTCGCGGTGGAGAAAACGAAAAGTAACCCTTTTCACCAGTAAAAAAACACAGGAGTACCCTGTGTTTTTTTTATGTTTGCCTGTGCAATAGTAAGCTTGGTAAAATAATAATTCATCTAAATAAAAAATATAAAAATGGACGAAATACAACCCATAAATATTATGCAGAAATTTTCAATGTTTGATAAGCAATGGACACCTCACATCATTGGAGAACTCAATGGCCAGTATGTAAAACTTTGCAAACTAAAAGACGATTTTGTGTGGCACAGCCATGAAAATGAAGATGAACTTTTTATGGTTTTTAAAGGCACCCTATTAATGGATTTTAAAGATGGCAAAACAGTGGAAGTAACGGAAGGTGAAATATTGATTGTGCCAAAAGGTACAGAGCACCGGCCGCATACCAATGGTGAGGTTGTATTTAATCTTCTTTTTGAACCAAAGGCTACCTTACATACCGGCAATGTAGAAAGCGAAATGACAGTTAAAGAATTGGATTGGATCTAAGTATAGAAACGAAACCGGAATATAATGGCAATCTATAGCTTACAACTTGCTGACCAAATCAGAACTCACCTGAAGCAATTTCCTAAATTAATAGTGGAAGAAAAAAAGATGTTTCGTGGGTTAACTTTTATGGTCAATGGAAAAATGTGCCTAACGGTTAGTGGCGAAAATCTTATGTGCCGTTTCGATCCGGTAAAGCAAGATGAGGTAGAAAGGAAAAAGGGTTTTTTGCCCATGATCATGAAAGGAAAAAAATACACTGGATATTGTTACGTTTCGCCAAACGGTTTCGCCGGAAAAGAGTTTGATTATTGGATGGCTTTGTGTTTAGATTTTAATGAAAAAGCAAAGTCTTATAAGAAAAAACAA
>JBDSBL010000208.1:0-10856 GCA_039921625.1 Chitinophagaceae bacterium | reverse complement strand
CAAAACTTTAGCCTCTTTTAATTTTTGCTGTCCCTCACCTCCAAACTGAGGTAACATAATTTGCCGTTGGTACCGGGATAGCTCCTGATTGGAAAATGGTGTGGAATTAAAAGTCATATAGGAGTGTAAACAAAGGTAATAATAGCGGCAAGTGGAAAGAATCTTTGTAATTATAACCTCTTGACTGACTTAAAATCATTCTTCATCATCACCATAAAGTTGAATATAGCAGATTCTTAGAATAGATTAATCTCAATCTGTTTCGGTTGATTTTCGCATGAGTTAATTCAAATCATTTCCATTGAGGCATTTCATTCAATAAAATCAATTCGTCTTTCTCTTTTTTCCACCCTATTGTTTTATCGCCATTAGTGATGATGATATACGGTACCGGAATGGAGATATTATACCGAAGCACCTGTTGCAATACGCTTTCTGAAAGCGGCACTGATGGCGCTTTACACTCCACCATCATCCAGGGTTGGTGCTTTGAATCATACACCAAAATATCAAACCGCTTTTTTAAATCATGGAGCAATAGCATTTTTTCCAATGCAATTAATGAGGAGGGATAGCTTAATACATTTATAAGGTAAGACACAAAATTTTGCCGCACCCATTCCTCTTCGGTAAGCAATAACCAGGTCTTTCGGATGCCATCAAAAATGTATTCTTTTCCTCCCTCCTCCTTTCTTTTAAATAAAATGTCCGGATACTTTATTGGTATCATTTGCCAAACGTATCACTTTTCAAATTTGATCTTTGTAAATTCGTAGAACATTAATATGAAATCGAAACAAGATATAGTACAAAACTGGTTGCCCCGGTATACCGGTGAGCAATTAGAAAGCTTTGGCAAATACATTCTGCTTACTAATTTCAGCAATTACGTTCGCATGTTTGCTGAACTAACAGGAGCCACTGTAACCGGTATTGACAAACCAATGCAGTGCGCCACTGCCCAGGGCATTACCATTATTAATTTTGGAATGGGCAGCCCATCTGCCGCAACTATCATGGATCTTTTAACTGCCATAGAGCCAGAGGCTGTTTTGTTTTTAGGTAAGTGCGGCGGCCTTAAAAAACGGAACAAATTAGGCGATCTTATTTTACCAATAGCCGCCATTCGCGGTGAAGGAACTTCAAACGATTATTTTCCCGCTGAAGTGCCGGCCATGCCTGCCTTTGCGCTGCAAAAAGCTATTTCTACTACCATCCGGGATTATGAAGTTGACTATTGGACAGGTACTGTTTATACTACCAACCGCCGTGTGTGGGAGCATGATGAAGAGTTTAAAGAATACCTTCAACGCATCCGTGCTTATGCTATTGATATGGAAACCGCTACTATTTTTACCGTTGGTTTTTACAACAAGATCCCCACCGGCGCTTTACTTTTAGTAAGCGACCAACCAATGACACCGGAAGGAGTAAAAACAGAAGAAAGCGATCGCAAAATAACGGAGCAATTTGTAGAACGTCATTTGCAGATTGGAATTGACTCACTCAAGCAACTAATAAATGATGGCCTTACCGTGCGGCATCTTCGGTTTTGAGGTAAGAAAATGATGCAGCCCCTGTTGTCCATAGAAAATTTATCAGTTGCTTTTGCAACGGAAGATGAAACCACGCATGCTGTAAAAAATGTATCCTTTACCGTAAACCGTGGAGAGATCGTTGCTTTGGTTGGAGAGTCAGGATCCGGCAAATCCGTCACCTCACTATCTATTATGAAATTGCTGCCTACTCCTCCAGCAATTTATGAAAGTGGTCGTATCCTTTTTTCGATAAAAGGAGATGCAGCCGTTGATCTGTTAACCCTTTCCGCTAAAGAATTGCAAGCCATCCGTGGCAACCGTATTTCCATGATCTTTCAAGAGCCAATGACATCGCTCAACCCGGTAATGAGCTGTGGCAGGCAGGTAATGGAATCACTATTGCAACACAAAAAAATTTCTGCCGCAGCGGCTAAAAAACAAACTATTCACTGGTTTGAAAAGGTCAAACTTCCTCAGCCGGAAGATATTTTTCGCCGCTACCCACACCAACTTAGCGGAGGCCAAAAGCAAAGAGTAATGATTGCCATAGCCATGTGCTGTGAGCCCTCTTTGCTCATTTGCGATGAACCCACTACCGCACTTGATGTAACCGTACAAAAAACTATTCTATCATTAATCAAAGAGCTGCAGGTAGAGCAGAATATGGGAGTTATCTTCATTACCCACGACCTTGGTGTAGTAGCGGAAATTGCAGATCGCGTAGCCATCATGTACCAGGGAGAAATCATTGAAGAAGGAACCGTAAATGATATATTTAAAAACCCGAAACAACCTTATACCAAAGCTCTAATTGCCTGCCGACCTGCAGCACACCCGAGAGGTCAAAAACTTCCGGTGGTCAGTAATTTTATAAAAGAGACTTCTATCCAGGAAGAAAATTTACCTCCAAAGGCAATCCGAAATGAAACCACTGCAAAGAAAAAAAAGGTACTGGTACAAATCCAAAATTTATCTGTAAAATACCCGACCAGGAAAAATATTTTTGGGAAAGCAATAGCCTATACCACAGCGGTGGATAGTGTAAGTTTTGACATTATGGAAGGGGAAACGTTGGGTCTTGTAGGTGAATCAGGCTGCGGCAAAACAACATTAGGAAGAACATTACTTAGATTAATAGACCCATCAGCAGGAAAAATTTTTTACAAGGAAAAAGACATTACCCTTTATTCTAAAAAAGAACTTCACCAGTTCAGAAAAATGGTGCAGCTCGTTTTTCAAGATCCGTATTCATCACTTAATCCCCGCCTCACTATTGGTGATGCAATTGCAGAACCGATGTCTGTATTCGGAATAGGGAAAAGCGGCAATGAACAACGAAAAAAAGTATTGGAATTATTAGACAGGGTAAACCTTCCGGCAACTGCTACGGCCCGGTACCCACATCAGTTCTCAGGCGGTCAGCGGCAGCGGATCGTTATTGCCCGTGCGCTTGCACTTAGCCCAGATTTTCTCGTTTGCGATGAATCAGTTTCGGCTTTGGATGTAAGTGTGCAGGCTCAAGTTTTGAATCTATTAAATGAATTGAAAGAAGATTTGGGGCTTACGATGCTCTTTATTTCGCACGACCTCTCGGTGGTTCGCTATATGAGTGACCGAATAATAGTAATGAATGGTGGAAAAATTGTAGAATCGGGTGAGGCAGATGCCATCTATTATCATCCTGCCTCTGATTATACCAAAAAACTAATAGCAGCAATTCCTAAAATTTAATCCCAGCTTCTTCTCTACTTAAATTACATGTTCCTGAAAAGTCTTGTTGTGTGACAGGTAGGGAATTAAAAAAGAAGCACCAATACCCATTATTAAAACAGTACCTAACAACAGTTGCCGGAATTCATTATTTTGAACTGCATCCATCGTACGATGAGCCGTTTCTGCACCCCAAATACCAAGAAGGGTAAGTATGGCAAATAATCCAATAAAAATTACCTCGCCTTTTTTAAAGTTTTTAACGAGAACAAAATGAACCGCACCAATAACCACAAATACAAGATTTACCCCGAATATGAGGGTTGATACATTGATAATATCAGACAGTTGAAACCCAGTGCTTTCCCGGTAAATAATATTGAACGCTAAACAAAGGATGGTGGCTACAAAGCCAACGAATACGCTGGTCAATAAGGTTTTTGAAAAAGTTGATTGTTTGAATTCGTAATTCATAATATTTTATTTAAAAAGTGATTCTTTAAAAATCTGGAAACTTGCCTGCTGTGGCCAGTTTCATTATAGTTGTATCAAAAATGTTGCCTCTGGCGACTTCCCCAAAAAAAAATTGATAACAATACCAATTTTCAAAAAGTACATTTAATCTGTTTCGTTAAAAAAGGCTCATTACTTATACCAAATCGGAAAAAGGCCAATTCCTTATTTTTATTTTTTGATTTTCTCCCTACCTTTGCCGACTTCTAAAAGCTAAAATGACCATTCCCGGTACCGTAAGACCGTGGTTTTGGATAATTGCACCTCCGGTTTCAGGTTTGCGTCATCAGGCACAAAATAATATTATAAGCCCATGAAGCTTTCTCAATTTAAATTTGACCTTCCGCTAAACCTCATTGCACAACACCCGGCCAAAAGACGCGAAGACGCCCGAATGATGGTAGTCAACCGTAAAACGGGATCGATGGAAAATAAGACCTTCCGCGATATACTGGAATACTTTGATGATAAAGATGTTTTTGTGGTAAACAATACTAAAGTTTTTCCCGCAAGAATGTACGGACGCAAAGAAAAAACAGGAGCCAAGATTGAAGTATTTCTTTTACGCGAGTTAAATAAAGAACATCGTTTATGGGATGTGATTGTGGATCCCGCAAGAAAAATTCGCGTTGGCAACAAATTATATTTTGGTGATGATGAAGACCTCATTGCAGAAGTAATTGACAACACTACCTCCCGTGGCCGCACCATCAAGTTTTTATTTGAGGGAGATGATGAAGGCTTTCGCCAGATATTAGAAAAACATGGCGAAACTCCATTGCCTAAATACATAAAGCGCAAGCCGGATGAAGAAGACCGCGAACGCTATCAAACGGTATATGCCAAGTACGAAGGTGCGGTAGCTGCACCTACTGCCGGCCTGCATTTTAGTCGTGAGTTAATCAAGCGTTGCGAGATCAAAGGCATTCGCTTTGCAGAAGTCACCTTGCATACGGGTTTAGGAACTTTCCGGCCCATTGAAGTGGAAGACCTGAGCAAACATAAAATGGACGCTGAGTATTACCGAATAGAAGAAGATTCGTGCAGCACGGTGAACAAAGCCAAAGAAGGCAATCACAGAATATGCTCGGTAGGTACCACCACCATGCGAGCTTTAGAATCTTCTTTCTCTGCGCAAAAAATGCTTAAGTCATCAGAAGGCTGGACCAATACTTTCATTCATCCACCTTATAACTTCAATATTGCAGATGCATTGGTTACCAATTTTCATTTGCCAAAGACAAGTTTGCTGATCATGACCTGCGCCTTTGCAGGGTACGATCTCACCATTGAAGCCTACAAAAAAGCCATCAAAGACAAGTATCGTTTCTTTAGTTATGGAGACGCTTTGCTCGTTATTTAATCAATAGTTATTGTATAAAAAAAGCTCCAAAATTTGGGGCTTTTTTTATTTGGTAACCGGCTGCAGAACAGTAATGAAACTTTTGTTGCGACGCTCCATTCAACCTTACCAAATCTATTGAGCAATAATGAAAGCAACAGAAAGTTGGGTGGATAAAAAAGAAAAAAAATTAAGTTGATACAAAAGAAAATAAACAAAGCCTGTCAGTAACAAACTATCAAAGCGATCTAAAAAGCCACCTTGCCCCGGTAAAAAATTACTAAAATCCTTTACACCCATTTTCCGTTTATAATAAGAAGCAGTAAGGTCTCCGGCAAATGAACTAACTGCCGTTATCAATGCTAAAACCAAAGCGGCTACAACACTTATGTGTAGCCAGTTTGCCAATAATAAAGATGAAATAATACTAAATGAAAAACCACCCATCACTCCTTCCACTGTCTTAGCCGGACTGATCTTTGCCACCAACTGATGCTTTCCAAATAATTGTCCTGCAATCTGCGAAAAGGCATCAAATAAAAGCACTTGCAAATAAACAAATAATTGAAATGAAGGTGTAAATAGTATGGAAAAACGCCACAAACCGAAAGTGAATAATGCGAAAAAGAACAGCGAGAAAAACAGATTGCTTCTCCCATTTTTCTTGTGGGCTGTGTGCCATAATTCGTAAATTCCAAAAGAGAAAATGATCAATACAACTGCTCTTAAACAATTGAAAAATATAGAACCTAATACCGCTGCAGTGATCACTACATAGGTTCCAAACTTCATCCATCTTTGCTGCCTGATTAATACAGATTCTTTTCTATTAGCAATAGCCATCCCCATTGCACCAAGCAATAAAAAAGCTACAATAGAATAAAGGAAACTGTTCATCCGGCAGACTTATTTTTCAATATCCAGTACAAGCCTTTTACGTTGCTTTGCGGCTTTGGTAATATCCAAATGATAATGACTTCTTCCACACAGGCAATGATGCCCACCGCAAGAGAAAAATAATATTGCCCCTCATTAAATCCCCATAAAAAAAGACAAATGATAAAGGCCCCTTGCAGGTATCCTGTAATCTTAAAAAGGTAAGTATGCAACCCGATCATGCCTTTAAATTTTACAATAACCGCTGCATAAGATAGCAGCAAGATAAACGCATAAACCAAAAGAATGGCTGCGTGCGGCTGCAGCACTTCCCATTTAAAAATATAAATAGCCAGAAAGGAAAGCAGATACGTTCCAAGGTCAGCCCACGAGTCGAGCCGGGCACCAATTTCTGTTTGCATATTAAATTGGCGGGCAATGAATCCATCCAGGATATCAGTGAGTAAACTAATGGTAATAAAAACAGCAAACAAGGATTCGTTTTTACTCCATATTAAATAAAGAATAAAAGGAAAAATGACAATGCGGTAAAGAGATAATAAATTGGGAATAGTAAAGAAACGTTCGGTTGCCTGCATTATTTGGTATCCCCTTTTGTGTAATTTAATAAGTATTTTGGCAACTCATATGTACGGGATTTACCTTCTTGCCCCACTACTCTCTTCCTTATTTTTTCTGGCTGCTTTTTTAGGGTTACTTGTCGTTACTAATCTCTTATTTACAAAGTATAATTTACCAGTTGACCGTTCCAGAAAATTTCTTCATATCACCGGAGGGCTGTTGTCACTTACTATTCCTTTTTTTATTCAATCCCATTGGTGGGTATTGGTTATATGCACCCTTGCTTTTGCCGTCCTGCTTGGTACTTATTTCACCCACCAATTAGATGCAGTACACAAAACCAATCGAACTTCTGTTGGCAGCATTATTTTTCCAATACCGGTTTATATCTGCTTTGCGGTGGCAGCATTTTATGGCAATACTCTTTTGTTTTTTATTCCAATATCCATATTAACGGTGGCTGACCCGGCGGCGGAATGGGGTGGTAAAAGATGGGGGAAGTATACTGCAACTTATTTCAATCAGCAAAAAACCTTGGCAGGTACTTTATGTTTTGCTGCTACCGCAATCTTTATTTGCCTGTTTTTTGCGTTTGCATTAAGCCTACCAGCGGATCAAAAATTATTAATTATTTTTTGTGTTCCGTTAATAGCTTCGATAGCAGAATTAGTTAGTCTTAAGGGGTGGGACAATCTTACCGTTCCGCTATTATCCTTGGTGGCGCTACTTCTTATTGTCACCTATTTATAAACCAAAAAGACCACTGTTCAATTGTTGAAGCACTTTTACTTTTTGTTCTGTTGGTACCAGTATGGATATATTATGCGCACTGCCACCGTATGAAACCATCCGCACATCAATGCCATCCAAACTGTCAAACACTTTTTTCAACGCATTTTCATCAGCTGCTATTTCATTTCCCACAATACTTACAATGGCTTGCTGGCCATCCACTTCTACGGTTCCTAATGCCTCCAGTTCTTTCGTTATTTCTTTTAAAAAAACATCATTATCAATAGTAAGCGATACGGCCACTTCGGAAGTGGTAATCATATCAATGGGTGTTTTATATTTTTCAAAAACCTCAAATATTCTTCTTAAAAAACCATACGCTAAAAGCATCCGGCTGCTTTTTACCTTCACCGCAGTGATCCCATCTTTTGCAGCCACTGCTTTAGCTCCCTTTTCTGCTACCGAAGATGTAATCAAAGTACCAATTGCATCCGGCTGCATTGTATTCAACAATTTTACAGGGATATTGTATTGCTGTGCCGGCCATATGGAAGCAGGATGCAAAATCTTTGCACCAAAGTAAGCTAACTCGGCAGCCTCATCAAAGCTCAGCGATTCAATAGCAATAGTATTAGTCACAATCCTCGGATCATTATTATGCATGCCACTGATGTCGGTCCATATTTCACACATAGTAGCACCTACGGCAGCTGCTATCAAGGAAGCTGAATAATCACTTCCACCCCGTTTTAAGTTGTCTACTTCACCCCTCGCATTGCGGCAAATAAAACCCTGGGTTATAAATAAATTATCTTCCTTATGTTTCTGCAATTGTTGCAGCAGTCTCACTTTTATGTTGCCTATTTGTGGGTCATCATTCAGGTCTATGGTCATGAAATCCAGTGCTGGTAGAAGAACATGCTTTACTCCTTGCTCTTGGAGGTACGCACTAAATAATTTGGTGGAAAGCAATTCACCCTGTGCCAGTATATCCTTATTCAACGCCTCACTATATGATATGCGGAGAATGATATTAAGAAACTCAAAGTGTTCTTTTATAATGCTTTTGGCGGCAGCCACTGCATTTTCATTTTGCACCAGTTTGTCAATAAAAACAAGGTATTCCTTCTCCAGGTCATCAATCCTTCTTTTGGCACCATCACGATCACTCTTGGATAAAAAAGATGATATTTCTACTAAGGCATTAGTGGTTCCGGATACTGCACTTAATACGACAATTTTTGGTTCCTTATCCGTAGTAACCAATTGCGCTACCTGATGCATTCTTTCTGGCTTGCCAACGCTGGTGCCTCCAAACTTCATTACTTTCATATCCAAAAGAACCTTTTAAAAAGGCAAATTTTTAGTTGCAAAAATAGCATGGGCTGCGCTATCAATTTCTAATTAATGGGAAAGGCAATATTGAATTTTTGTGCAAGGCTTTTTAGGTCATCTATTACAAGCCGGTGCAATGGAATTCCTGCTTCTCTCCTATGTTCTTCTATTTCCCGTTCCGGATCTCCTGGTATCAACACTTTATCATACCCTTCAATTGTTTTTGCTTCGCGAAATCGCTCAATCCATTGGTCCATATTTTTTTTAAAATCATCTGCCGGCCGAAATGCATCCAACCGCATGGCGCCAAAAAAATGTCCTATACCTTGTCCCGGCATATTTTCAGGCATGGGAACATAAGCCGGGAAAGGCGGCACCCAAGGCCCATAATTTGCTCCACTGAGCACTGCAGAAAAAATATCTACGATACTTCCTAAAGCGTATCCCTTATGGCTTCCTTGCTCTACATGGCTGCCTAAAGGCAACAATGAGCCACCGTTTTTTAAAGCATGTGGGTCTGATGTTGACTTGCCTTCTTTGTCTTGTATCCACCCTTCCGGTGCAGCTATTCCTTTGCGTTGAAGGATCTCAAGTTTTCCATTGGCAGCGGTTGTGGTTGCCATATCGGCAACAAATGGAGGCTGCTTTCCTGCAGGTACAGCGACACAAATGGGGTTGGTGCCCAGCATTCGTTCTTTTGAAAAAGTAGGCGCCACCAGGGCACTTGCATTGGTCATAGCAATACCGATCATGTCTTCTGGCAAAGCCATCATAGCATGGCAGGCAGCAATACCAAAGTGATTGCTATTTTGTACGCTCACCCATCCCGTACCTACCGCTTTTGCCTTGTCAATGGCAACCTGCATTGCATTGGGTGCTACCACTAATCCCAATCCTTTATCGCCATCTATTGTAGCGGTAGATAATGTTTCGTGAATCGTTTTTATTTGCGGCACTGCATTTACCCGCTTTACTTCCCAAAGACGTACATACCCACTGAGGCGGGCCACGCCATGTGAATCAACGCCACGCAAATCCGCTGATAGTAAGGTATTGGTAGCTACAGCAGCATCTGTTTCCGAGCAGCCAATGCTTAAAAATACTTGCTTGGAAAATTGAGCTAATTGTTGGTAGGAAAAAAGCATGGTGCAAAAGAAGTAAAATAAATAGTGGAAATAAATTTTAAAAAGCGAACATTTTTTTTGCAGAGATTTTCATTTTGAAAAAAACATTTTTTCTCTAAATCCCTACCAATATTTCATTAAAAGAAAGAGATAGATCATTATTTTATGGCAGAATATTTAGAGCGTAGCATCACTCATGATTTTACAATTTTGGCTATTTGGCCGATCATAAAAATGCCCCGCAAATGCAGGGCATTGATAAAGATGAGTTTTAGTGTATTTAAAATGGAAGATCATCCGCAGCATCAGTAGCAGCTGCTGTGGAGCTTGCCGTGTCCTGGCGGTTGTTGTTGTATGATGGTTGGCTGTCTCCACCACGACCCTCGCCTTTACGACCTAATAATTGTACCTCGCGAACTCTCAAAGAAAGTGAGGCACCTGCGGTACCATCGTTGCGTTGAAAACTTCTTACCTCCGGTGCACCCTCCACATATACCTGAGTGCCTTTAGTAAGGTAGGGTGCTACAGCGGTGCGGTCCGTCCAGTAAGCGCAATCAACCCAGGTTGTTTTTTCCTGGCTGTTGCCCTGACTGTCTTTATACTTTTCAGTATGTGCTACTGTAAAGTTGATAACGTTTTTACCATTAACTGCATTTACAACGCAGTCCTTTCCTAAATTTCCAATTACTTGCATTTTAATCATAACATAATTTTTTAAACGTAGTGCTCAATATTTAGAATGTAAGATACATTTTTCCAAATAATATTTTACTTCAATTGCTAAAATTTTTAGACTATTTATCCACCGGATAAGCAACCAGTATTAAAAGCGCAATGTTTTTTTTTCTTTTAAAAAAATTTCCATTCGGAAGAAAATAAAAGAAAAATCAATTCAATAGTGAAGGCTATATTCTTAAAATTACTTTACTCAATTAGGTTGTAACGGAAATGTCACTTTTACCATTGCTTTAAAAAAAGGCCCGCCTAGTAATTGTATCTTTACAGCCTTTATGAGTAAAGGAAAAGTTTTAGTGGCCATGAGCGGAGGCATCGACAGTACGGTAGCTGCTTTGATGCTGCACCACCAAGGATATGAAGTGGTGG
>JBDSBL010000207.1:0-4453 GCA_039921625.1 Chitinophagaceae bacterium | reverse complement strand
CTTCCAATAGCCATTACTTCTCCTACACTTTTCATTTGCAGGCCAAGCGTATCATTTGCACCTTTAAATTTATCAAAGTTCCAACGAGGTATTTTTACAATTACATAATCCAGCGCCGGCTCAAAGTAAGCGGAAGTAGTTTTCGTGATTTGATTCTGCAATTCATCTAATGTGTAGCCTATAGCCAGTTTTGCAGCAATTTTGGCAATGGGATAACCAGTAGCTTTGGAGGCTAATGCTGAGGACCGGCTTACCCTTGGATTTATTTCAATAGCAATAATTTCTTCTGTATCCGGATTAAGCGAAAACTGCACATTACAACCTCCGGCAAAATTTCCAAGGTCGCGCATCATCATTATTGCAGTGTTACGCATTAGTTGAAAGGCAGTATCGCTCAACGTCATGGCGGGTGCTACGGTTATGGAATCTCCCGTATGAATTCCCATAGGATCAAAATTTTCCACCGTGCAGATAATTACAACATTATCGGCTGCATCGCGTAGCAATTCCAGCTCAAATTCCTTCCAGCCCAAAACAGCTCTTTCCACCAGCACTTCGTGAATAGGTGAGGCCTGCAAGCCACGGGTAAGCGCTTCATCCAGCTCTGAAACATCGTGTACAAAACCTCCGCCGGTACCTCCTAAAGTAAAAGATGGCCGGATCACTAATGGAAACCCTATATCCTGTGCAAATTCTTTTCCTTCTAAAAATGAATTAGCCGTTTTTGCCGGAGCTACAGGTACTCCCAACCGGATCATCCATTGCCGGAATTTTTCCCGATCTTCTGCTTTGTCAATGGCTTTTATATCTACACCTATCAAACGAACCTTGTATTTTTCCCACACTCCCAGGTCTTCGGCTTCTTTTGCCAAGTTTAAAGCTGTTTGCCCACCCATAGTAGGCAGTACAGCGTCAATATCGTTTTCTTCTAAAATTTGCTCTATACTTTCTACCGTAAGAGGAAGTAAGTAAACTTTATCCGCCATCATTGGGTCCGTCATGATGGTAGCAGGATTGCTGTTGATCAAAATAACCTTAATCCCTTCCTCACTGAGGCTACGGGCGGCCTGGGTACCGGCATAGTCAAACTCGCAGGCCTGGCCTATAACAATAGGACCGGAGCCAATTATAAGGACTGATTTTATAGAAACGTCTTTTGGCATAATTAGTAGTAAAAAAATGAATAAGGAAAGTACAAGGTGGCGGAAGGAAGAACCTCCCACTGTTGCATTTTACTTTTTGCATTTTGCATTTTAAATGGCATAAAAAAACCGGGACTTAACCCGGGTTGCAAAAGTAATAGAAAATAAAACTTAATATAATTTTCCTTTACCTGTAAACCAGGTTTTTAAAATACCATTGACATAAAAAAAGCTGCCGAGGCAGCTTTAAAGATATTATGGACTGGGATTAAAACTGATCGCCAGAGCCTTGATTAAAATTTTGATAATCATGTCCTGTGCCTTGTTGGGCGGCAGTTGGCTGACTATTGTCTTTGCTTCCAAAAAGGTTCTTTATGTTTTCGGGAACATTTTCCTCGTAAAATTTTTTTCCTTTTTCTTTTAAGTCTCCAACGATATTTTTCTTTTGGTCATCGCTCATTTTAGAATACTTGTAATAAGCATAAGCAGCCAAACCAGCTAATAATAAAGTTCCAGTTGGTCTTTTTTTGTCCTGTATCATGGTCGTTTGTTTTTAAATTTTTAAAAAATATTCTTTCTGACAACATAGTACAATAAATACCGTACCGTAAATTATTTCCATACTATAATGGCAGTTCCCGCAGTGTAAGCCCTTTTTTCCCACATTTTAATTTATTGGATTTGTAGTAAGGGAATAATGGGAAAAAAAGCCAACAATTTGACCAGACATAATATTTTTTGGATCCTTTATCATTTGGACATATCTATCCACGCCAACTAGTTTAACCTATGCTACGCAAACATCCTTAACAAGAGAATAAGGATTGTTGCTTTATTTTGCCCTTTTTAAAAAAAGAACTAGCGAATATGAGGACAGGTTTTATTGTAAGTTTTTTATTTATCGGTTTGATGAGTGCAGCACAACCTGTTTATCCTAAAGGTTATTTTAGAAATCCATTAGATATACCCATGCAATTGGTAGCCAATTTTGGTGAGCTGCGCTCCAATCATTGGCATATGGGCCTCGACATCAGAACACAGCAACGGGAAAACCTCGTAGTACATGCTGCGGCTGCCGGCTTTATATCCCGTATAAAGATTGAACCATTTGGATTTGGCCGGGCTATTTATATACAACATCCTAATGGGTACACTACCTTATATGCGCATTTAAATGACTTTGCACCTGCCCTTGAAAAGTGGGTGCGAGAGCAACAATATCAGGTTGGATCGTGGGATGTAACCCTAACGGTGCCGGCAAATTTGTTTCCGGTGGAAAAGGGACAATTTATAGCTTATAGTGGTACTACGGGCGGATCTCAGGGGCCGCATGTACACTTTGAGATAAGAGATACAAAAACGGAAAATTGCTTAAATCCTTTACTCTTCGGTATGCCTATCGCAGATGCCGTTCCACCAACGTTAACGCGGTTAGCCATGTATGACCGCAATAAAAGTATCTATGCACAAGCCCCTCAAATATTACCAGTTAGTAAAACAAACTCCGGATATATTTTAGCAAAATCGAACCTCCTAAAAGTGGGGAGTAATAAAATAAGTTTTGCCATTGGCGCTATTGACCGCTTTACAGGATCTGGTAATGGTAATGGCATTTTCAGTGCCCGCATTTTAATGGATGGGCAGTTGCAATCTGAGTTTATTTTAGACAACATCAGCTACAATGAAACAAGGTATTCCAACGCCCAGATTGACTACCGATTTAAATACAACGGTGGTGGCTATGTGCAGCAGTTAAGCCGGATGCCGGGAGATTTTAGCAAGGTGTATATTCCTTCTTCCACGGATGGAATTTTGTATTTACAGGACTCATTACCCCATACTGTAAGAATTGAAATAAAGGACGCAGCACAAAATATTTCTGTGCTACAATTCTCTGTACAATACAACTCAAAGCTTTATCCTCTTCAAGTTGCTGCTGCGGCCAACCGTTTGATTCCCGGTAATGTAACTATCTATGAAACTTCTTCGTTTGAAGCCTATACCACTGAGTATGCTGTGTATGATACGGTAAACGTTTCCTACAGTGTAAATACAGGCACCGGAACAAATAATATTTCTCCCCTGCATACTTTTATAGGGCCTACTATACCCTTACATGACCAACTTACGGTGCGAATAAAACCGGACGCAAATGTGCCCCTAAACCTTAAGGATAAAGTAGTAATAGTAAGTACATCCGGTACCCGAAAGTCAGTGAGCAAGGCTCGTTGGAGTGGCGATTGGGTGTGGGCTACCTTCAATCAATTTGGTACTTACCAGGCGCTAATTGATGACGAACCACCCACTATAAATGCACCCGGTGCGGGCGATACTATTGACTTAAGAAAAGCTACCCGAATAGTGATGGCGCCAAAAGACAACTTAAATGAAATAAGATCCTTTCGTGCTACATTGGATGGGCAATGGTTGCGGTTTACCAATGATAAAGGGAGTTTATTTATTTATAAGTTTGATGAGAAGTTTTTACCTGGCGTGCATGAATTAAAAGTAGTGGTAGCAGATGTGGCTGGAAACGTAACCACCAAAAGTTGGTTTGTCAGAAGGTGAATTGGTCAAGTATAAATTGAATAAAAAACAAGCAGACCTTTTAAACATTTTTTATGGCTACACAATTAGTAGAAGGTAATAAAGCACCGGCATTTACCGCGATGGATGAGGCAGGAAAAAAGGTAACCTTAAAAGATTTTATAGGCCAAAAAGTGGTGCTTTATTTTTATCCGGAAAATGATACACCAACTTGTACCATCCAAGCTTGCAACCTCAAGGATAATATAGCGGCCTTGGAAGAGAGAGGTTTTAAAATAATAGGCATCAGCCCGGATGCCGCAAAAAGCCATCAAAAATTTAAAACAAAATACAACCTTCCATTTACCTTATTAGCGGATGAAGACCATAAAATAATAGATGCTTATGGAGTGTGGGGCGAAAAGAATATGTATGGAAGAAAATACATGGGCCTGCACCGAACCACTTTTATCATTGACGGAAAAGGCATCATTGAAAGGATAATAAAAAAACCTAAAAGCAAAATGCACGCAGCCGAAATCATGAAATAAGTGGTAACAAGCTGGCAAAGGCAAGATGAACGGCAAGAATTACAAATTTAAAATGCTCAATAATTTTAATTGATCACCCATTCTACTCCACCAACCGCAAACAATTCTTCCTGCTCGTTTTTTACTTTTAATTGCCCTTCATTTGTTACACCTATTACTTTAGCAGAAAATAATCTGGATCCTTTTTTAAAAGTAACGGCTTCGTCTTTTTTGTATAAATGCTGATGATATTGT
>JBDSBL010000206.1:0-2723 GCA_039921625.1 Chitinophagaceae bacterium | reverse complement strand
ACCATAAATGAAAATAGCCTCCAATTGGAGGCTATTTTCATTTATGGTATACTAATTACATTTTAATTTCTTCGCCATTCTGATCAAAAAACTTGAACTCTGTTAAGTGATAATTTGAGTCAGGTTTTAAAATTATATTTTGTTTGAATTTACGTTTCCATTTGGCTAAAATGCTATTGAACATCCAACCTTTAGTTAAATAAGCATGTACAATGGGATGCACGGCAACAGTCAAATTACTGTGCTTATGGGTAATGAGGTAATTAAGATTTTTTTCAATATCATCTTCTAAAATAAGTGTAGAAGATATTTTGCCTGTGCCCTGGCAGCTGGGGCAAACTTCCTGCGTGTTGATGTTCATCTCTGGCTTCATGCGTTGCCGGGTTATTTGCATGAGGCCAAATTTAGAGATAGGTAACACAGCATGCTTGGCGCGGTCTGCCTGCATATAACCTTCCATTGCTTCAGCCAGACGCCGTTTGTTTTCCATCAATTTCATATCAATGAAATCAACTACTATGATGCCTCCAATATCGCGAAGTCGCAATTGCCTTGCTATCTCATCTGCCGCTTCCAGGTTGGTCTCCAACGCATTTTGTTCCTGATTGTTGCTCACACTTTTATAACCGCTGTTCACGTCTATTACATGCAAGGCTTCGGTATGCTCTATTATCAAATATGCACCGCTATTAAGATTTACCGTTTTACCAAAACCCGATTTTACCTGCTTGGTAATACCAAACTGATCGAAGATGGGTGTACCGTGTTGGTGAAAAGTAACGATCTCAGCCTTTTCAGGAGCTATGCGTTGAATATAGGTTTTGGCATCCGTGTAAATGCTTTTGTCATTGGTAACAATGCGGTTAAAATCTTCATTAAGTAAGTCGCGCAACATAGAGGTAGTCTTTGTCTGCTCACTTAATATTTTGGCAGGCGCCACCGCCCCACGTAAGTTTTTTTGAATGGTTTGCCAGGTACTTACTAACTCGGAAAGATCTTCATGCAATTCTGCAGTGTTCTTTCCTTCCGCAGCAGTTCTAACGATTACTCCAAAGTTTTTTTTCTTAATGGATTCCACTATACGTTGCAACCGTTTGCGTTCTTCGCCAGAATGAATTTTGCGGCTTACAGCCACCACATCATTAAACGGAGTCAATACCACAAAGCGACCAGGTAAAGAAACTTCACAACTAAGCCTTGGGCCTTTTGCTGCAATAGGTTCTTTTAAAATTTGCACCAATATATTAGGTTTACCGCCTAATACTTCATTGATCTTTCCGGTTTTTAATATCTCCGGTTCATTTGCAAATTCAGAGAAGTCAAAACCTTCCTCAGTTTTATCGTTTATTGATTGTTGGGTAAACTTGAGCAGCGATCTTGCATAAGGGCTCAGGTCGGTATAATGTAGAAAAGCATCCTTTTCAAATCCCACGTCTATAAAGGCAGCATTTAATCCAGGAATAAGTTTTTTTACTTTTCCCAAATACAAATCTCCAACAGCAAACCGAGCATCGTTTTTTTCGCTATGTAGCTCTACCAGTTTTTTATCTTCTAATAATGCAATATCAACCCCTTGGGGTGTTGCATTGATAATAAGCTCTTTATTCACATTACTACAGCTTTATACTATCCTATAAATAGTTTATTGCCCAATACGATACTGAATGCTGCAGTAACCAATAATGTAGGTGAAGGAGCAAAGTGACAGGAGGGTTACAATCGTAGCGTAGAGTGCAATAAATAAAAGTAGTGAGAGCAAAAAGTTTGCTCTCACCAATCAATCAAGAGAAGTTATTTACGCTTCTTATGACGATTTTTTCTTAATCTTTTTTTCCGCTTATGCGTTGCTATTTTATGTCTTTTTCTTTTTTTACCACAAGGCATTGTTCTAATTAATTTTAATTGTTAAATAAGTTATTTTCTCAATTCGATTATCTTCTGCTTTACTGCTTCTTTCAACCCCGGTATATCGCTAAGCGCAATGCTTTTTTGATACCAGGTAATAGCTTCGCTTTTGTTGCCGGCCCTTTCGTTTGCTTCAGCTAATAAAAGAGTAGCCTCTACATTTTTAGGATCCAGATGAACTACTTTGGTGAAACGTTCAATTGCTTTATCAAATTGACCGGAAGTCATTGAAGCTTCTCCCAATGTCATTTGTGCATACACATTATTAGAGTCTCTATCTACTACTGACTTTATTTTAGATATCCCCTCCATTGGGCTGGCTAATCCTCCATATAAATAAGTAGCTCCAAGGCCAATCTGTGCTGAATCATTTCCCGGATTAATGGTCAAAGAACGTTCAAACAAATCTTGAGACTGTGAGGCCATCCAGGTTTTCAATTCCGGATTTTCTTGTTGCCTAAGACTGTTTAAAAATATTCGGGCTGCGAAGGTGAGGGATTTTTCTGAATTTTCCAACCGGGCGGCTTCCCCTGTATACCAGGCGTAGGGCAACAACTGATTGGCTGTATCTGCCCAAAAATGAGCTAATTGATGGTAAACTTTTAATTTTTGAGCCACTACATCACCACGGGTAATGCTGTTTTCTAAAAATGCAATCCGTTGAAGTTGCTCGGGTTTTAACGCCTCTTTGGCATGGTGCAGAATGGTATCAACAGAAAGTATAGCCGTTTGTCCTTCCACCTTTGGCACGGCAGGCCGTTTTTTTATTCCAAAAAGATTGTTTTGCGTAAGTGCATATAAACTAATCGTGAGCAATA
>JBDSBL010000205.1:0-3084 GCA_039921625.1 Chitinophagaceae bacterium | reverse complement strand
ACCAATGCTCTGCCCGGTGAGAAGATAGGCCGAAAATCATTCCTTCTTTACGGATGGATTTGGAAAGTTCCTCAATGATATCCCGGTGAGGCCCCATATCGAATGAATTCCATTTGGAAAGACTGGTTTTATACATGGCAAATCCATCATGATGTTCTGCTACTGGCACTACGTATTTAGCACCGGCTTCTTTAAAAAGTTTTGCCCAGGCATCCGCGTCAAATTTTTCCGCTTTAAACATCGGGATAAAATCTTTGTAGCCGAAAGTGTCCTGCGTGCCATAAGTTTCTACGTGATGTTTGAAAACCCGGGTACCTTTTCTGTACATGTTGTAAGGGTACCATTCTCCATACGATTCGCCACCATAGGCCGGCACAGCATATACGCCCCAATGAATAAAAATGCCGAATTTGGCATCCCGGAACCAGTCTGGCACGGTATACTTATCCAGGGATTCCCAGGTGGGCTGGTACATTGTTTGGGCTGTTGCTCTTTCAAAAGACAATAGTAGAAAAGCCACAATTAATATGTTTCGGAATTTACTCATAAAAAAAATTAAACATTTTCTAAATATTTTTTCAAAATCCTGGATAGTTATTTAAAATAGTTAGAGCAGATTTTGATATATTTTTAGTACTTTTCTAAAACAACAAATTCTAAATCCTAATCTTTTATTGCAGGTTATACAACTCATTTTATAAAAAGAAAAATCAATCAGGCGTTTAAATAATAAAGTGCAATCCCTGATTTATTTTAAAACCGTTTTTATTTTTTCCTTGGTTATTATTTTTGTTTTATAGAGATAAAAATGAGGGCCGGCCTTATTAAAAAAAATATTCTTTTCACGATAGTTATAAAATAAAATAGGCAATTTTCTAATAGTGGAAGCTAAACTTTTCGAAGTTATTATTTATACCTAAAGTAATTTGCATGGATATGCATAAATCCTTGTGCTATTTGGACATTTAATGCCTGCCCTAATATTGCGGCTTTTAAAAAATTAATTTGTTTATTTAGAGATTTCAATAAGGAAAACCAAAGCCAGGGCATCATTTCCTATTCTTGTAAATGCTGTTTGTGTAGGCTGTAGCCCATAAATGTGACGCATCTACTCAAGGATTCTGCCCTGGAAGAAACTTCATTGATACAAGAGTAATTATTTTTATTTATTGCCCGGCAATTCAATAAAAACCGGTACTGAATAAAGTGCTAGTACAGGGATTAAATTAATGAAGCTCGCAACATTCTAATGAATTAATTTATTCGCAACCTAATATAAAAGCACCACTAGAAAAGAGCTTCCGGTGAAATGATAAGATGATGTTTATCAATTTTTAATAGGTTGGCTTCCACCCTTTTGCTTTCCAATAATCAATGATAGGTTGAAAAGGCCCAACCTTATGTTGATCCACGGAAAACGTATCTATAAAAGGTCCTTCGCCATAATCTATTGGCTTGACTGCAAGGTTTGTATAATCATAATTTTTTACGCCGGGTCTTTTGTGAATAGCATCATCATTTATGAAAGCGGCAACATCAAGCGCCTGTTCATCCGATAAATACGGCTTGTCTGCAGTAGCTTTATCGTAAGGCATATTTGCCTTAAGCCATTGTGCCTGTTTTATTACACGATGCATACTAGAACCAGGCTGGTAGCTGTTTGCACCCCATAGCGGCGGATAGATATAAGCTGTGTTATCCGGGCGCATGATGCCTTCACCATTTGCACCATGGCATCTTAGGCATTCAGCCTTATATAATATTTCTCCACGCCCGGAACTTGCGGCAATAGAAGGCAATTTAACCTCCAGATTTTTTGAACCCGAAAAAGAATTTTTTTGTGGAGCAAAACCATTCAGCCATTTAAGGTAAGAAATGATAGCTACCATTTCTTTACTATCCAGCGGTAAAGGCTTGCCATTGTGCGGCCGCATCACACAATTATTTATTCTTTCTGCAAGGGTTAGAACTTTATTTTCCCGTGCACGATACTGCGGATAATTGGCAAAAGAAGGAATTAAATTTAAAGAATATAATTTGGCACCTGCATCCTGGTGGCAATTGTTGCAGGTTATTTTATTCCCAAGAAATTTTCCATTGATTCCATCAGGACCAATATAATATGCGGTATTCATAACCAATTGACGGCCATATTTTACTGCGTCGCCAAATGGACCATCAGGCATTTTTGTAGTATCAACAAAAACAGCATCGTCACCCCCCTTTTTCTCAGCAGAACTCTTAAAATCACTACTCCTGTTTTCGTTACAGGAAATAATAAAAAAAAGGCTTATGCAAAAAACCAAACTGATAATTATAACAATACTGTTCTTTCCCATTTCATTTAGATTAAGGTTGCAACCATGGTGCAAGCTGATTCTTCTCTAAAAATTCCACACGATAAGGTGGTACTGCCATATCTAATGTCCAGATAAGTTTACCATCTTTATTTACCAAAACCGCAATATGCCTTTTGGAGCAACAAGCTAAAATATTGTTCTCATCAACCATATAAGCACTTCCCATTCTTGCATTGTAAATGAGTGGTGGCAATTTGATATGCACTCTCGTTTCTGCAGTTTTATTTTGTTGATCAAGCTTCATTGCAAATATTTGCGACTGTTCTTTTGGCACGCCATTATCAAAGAACATTAAGTTGCCGAAAGCATTTATGTGCACTGCGTGAGATTCTGAAAATTCTCCCTCTGCAGGTATTTTAAAATCGCCGCCTTTGCCATATTTCCAGATCAGCTTTCCTGTTGTAGCATCTACCTTCCAAATTTGACCAGTATTGTAAAATGAAAGGATGTAGTTGCTATCAACATCATAACTAAGGCTGTTGGCGTGCGTCCAGTCACTTTTAGTTTTTAGTATGTTTCGATCTTTCAATGGATCCATTACATCAAAAACACTCCATTGCCATATTTTTTTGCCGGTACTGTCCATTACAATAATGCCGTCGCTACTCACAGTATCTTTTTTACTTCCACCTACACTGCTAAGATCTACTATTTTTATATCTTGAAAAATAGTAACGAGTTGTCTCTTATTATTTTTTAAAATCTCGTGGTGAATTGTATTTAC